>NZ_FMXV01000008.1:0-208125 GCF_900104425.1 Pseudomonas sp. NFACC13-1
GAAGGCGATCGGCCCGTCAAAGCCAATCGCAAGGCCGGCATAGATAAGCGCCATGCCGAGATACATGGGATTGCGCGTCCACCGATAGGGACCGGTCGTTGCGATGAGGGTCGTTGGCTGCGACGGCGGAATGTTGGTGCCCAGCCGCCGGAACAGCCCTGCCGCTGCGAGCATCATCGCCGCGCCGGCAACGAACAGCAGCGCGCCCGTCGCGACCAGCAACCGCCAGTCGATGTCGAAAGAGCGCAGGGTAATGAACCGGTCCGCCGCCAGCCCCAACAGCAGCGCTCCCAGATAGAGTAAGGGTAGAGGGAAGCGCACACCCGCGTTGTGCGGCTCGACGGTCATACTCATCTCCAATTTGTGCTCTCAAGCCAGCATCGAGCGCTGGGCGAAGATACTCGTCAGCGCGCTTTGCCATATCTCCGGGGTCAGGCCGTGCAGAAGCCGGGGACGGCGACCTTCTGGAACAGGTGCGGGCTGGCCACAACGGATGACGGATATGCTGGAAGTTTCGCGAGGAACGCGGGATCAGTGAAGGCGGCGCGGACCGCCTCGGTGGATTCCCACACCACATAGTTCAGGTAAGTCGGGCTATCGCCGATCGCTCGATGCAGTTGCATGGAAATGAAGCCCGGTTGCTTCGTTATGATCTCGGCAGCTGCCTTGAAAGCGTCCAGGAAGCCCGCTTCATCGGCGGGATCGACGACCATGAAGAGGTTGATAAGCACGAGAGGCGCGGCCGCGATACCGAGTTGGCGGTCGAACGGAAATTTCTCGTCTAGAGGTTTGAATGGTTTTATGGCGGACATGGTGGCGCTCCTGTCTATTGTGAAATTGAAACTGGGGTGATCGATGCTGCCTGCTCTCAAGTCAGCATCGACTGCTGAGCGGAGATTCCGGCCGTTGCGCCCTGCCATGATGCCGTAGTGACCGAGGGCATTCCGGGGGTGGCGAGATCGCCGGCGGCATAGATGCCGGGTATGCTGGTTTCGCGGCGCTCGTCGACCTTGAGGACGATGCCGAGAGGCGTATCGACCGTGGCGAGTCCCAATGAGTCATGAAGGCTTGCGGATGGCTTAGTGGGCGGATGCGCGAACAGAATGTCGACTGCGACATCGGGGCCGGTATCGAGCTTGACGGTGGCGCTATGGCCCCCGTGACGGGCGATCCCGGTGATCCGGCCATCAACGACAGGTATGTTGCGGTGGGCCATATCGGCCCGGAGATCGGGTGCAATGTCGTGACCATCGGCGAAGACCGTCAACCTGTCGGTCCAATGCTGAAACAGCTTGACCTGAATGTGCGACTGCGGGCGGAACCAGACGAGGCCCCAATGCTGGTCGGCGACTTCGAAGCCATCGCAATAGGGACACGGGATGATGGATGTGCCCCAGCCTTCGGCAAAGCCCGGAACAGCAGGCATCTGGTCGGCGACGCCATAGCTCAGGATCAGGCGGCGCGCCCTGAGGGTTTCGCCCTCTCCCGTGAGGACGGAGAAATCATCGATGGCGCCGGAGACGCTCTCGGCCCGGGCATTGACCAGTTGGATCGTGGGATAGCGCGCCAGCTGCTGCCGCGCCTCGGCCAGGATGTCCGATGGAGGCTTGTGATCGTGGCCAAGCACGCCATGCGAGCGACCGGCGAAGCGATTGCGTGGCAGGCCGGTATCGAGAACGGTGACCTTTCGGCGGGCACGGCCGAGCTGCAGAGCTGCAGCAAGACCGGCAAAACTGCCGCCGATGATGATGACGTCATTCATGGTGATGGGCTCCGCGCTGTGTATGAATTGATTTGCCGCCTTAAGATACTTTGAAGTACCCTAATTTACGAATTAGAATACTGTCAAGTACTGGAGTTTTTATGACCGAAAACAGCCAGGCCCGGCGCGGCCGACCGGCCAACGAGGCGCTTGGCCAAACGATCATCGACGCCGCAGGCGAACTCTTTGTGGAATTGGGTTTTCAAGCGACCACCATGGACAAGGTGGCCCAACGGGCGAAGATATCCAAGCTGAGCATCTATCGGCACTTCGAAAACAAGGAGGCGCTGTTCAGCGCGGCCATTGCGGCCCACTGCCAGCAGTTGGCACCAAAGGCCCTTTTTGCAGGCATCGACGGTTCGGCCGAAGATCAGCTCACGGCGGTGGGAACAACCCTGCTTCGCACGCTGTTGAGTCCGGACGTGCGCAGTGTCGAAGCCATGATCATGGCCGACAAAACGAATCAAAAGTCGTTAAGCAAGCCCCAATACGAAGCCGGCCCCGCCTATATCATCGCGCAAATAGAAACCCTGCTGCGTCAGCTGCACGCGAAGGCGGTTCTGAACGTTCCCGACCCTCGCCAGTCCGCCCGCTTGTTTGCCGCGCTTTTCAAAGGATCCGATCTTCTGATCATCGCGCGCTTCGATGAAGCGAGAGCGGAGGACGACAACGAAATAGAATCCTATTGCCGGTCGGCTGTCGCCATGTTCATCGCCGCACACACGACGGTGCCATCCCGACGATATGCTATCGGGTCCGGAGCATCGATCGGTACCGCAGCCAAAGCTGAAACGTTGTCATGTCGATAACTAAAATGCCGTCAGGATGATCTGCTACAAAATTCGAGCCGCGCCAGGCGCTCCGATAAACTTAACGAAACGCTGGGCGATTCAGTCTGTGTTGGCCGAAAACTGGCGTGTCGCCAGTCTACATTGCAGAGGCCGTCGGCCGTACGACCAGCTCGTTGACGTCGACGCTATCAGGCTGCTCAAGTGCGTAGCGGATCGCCCGAGCGATCGCATCAGGAGACATTCCCTGCGGAATCGAGACCTTGAGCATTGCGGCGATATCGGGATCGGTGACGTCGTGACCCAGTTCGGTTGCGGTAGGTCCGGGCGAGATGAGTGTCGTACGAATCATATCGTGCTCCTGCCTCAACCCTTCGGTAATTGCACGCACTGCATGCTTGGTCGCGGAATAGACGGAAGACGACGGCATCACAATGCGCGCCGCAATGGAGGCAATATTGATGACATGCCCATTCTTTTGCGCGATGAAGTCGGGCAGCACTGCGGCGATGCCGTTGAGGACGCCGTGGATGTTCACGTCGATCATCCGCTTCCACTCGTCCCTCTTGAGCGCGGCGAGCATCGATAGCGGCATGACGCCAGCATTGTTGACCAGCGCGTCGATCCGACCGAACCGCTCCTTCGCCGCACCGGCGAACGCATCGAATGCGCAGCCGTCGGTTACGTCGAGCTCGCGCCACGCAACATTCTCACCGAGCTCGTCCGCCAATGCCTCCAGGCGCGTGCCGCGACGTGCGCCAATGAACAGCCGCGCGCCTGCAGCCGCCAGCTCCCGCGTGGTCGCCTCGCCGATGCCGCTCGATGCGCCAGTAATTAGCACCACTTTGTCGATTTTGGAGGTCATGAACCGATCCTTTTCGCCTTAAAAATGAGGCACTCAGGATGTTACTTGGGTCGCAACATGCGGTAGTGCGATCCTACAAATAGTTTGCACGATCCTCTAAGATTGGATGCGGCGCCAGCCTGGCGTGAACTCGACTCAAGAAGGCCTTCATGGACAGGATCAACGAACTCGCGACTGCAATCGACCGCCACGCCCCCGGATCGGGCCTCTGTGTCACCGCCATACCCCGCTTATCACTGGTCCATGTAGATCGGCCTAGCATGCCGACGCCGGTGGTTTATGAGGCTGGGCTTTGCATGATCGCCCAAGGGGCGAACCGCGTTTCGATGGGCGAGCGCAGCATGGTCTACGACGCCGCGAACTACTTACTGGTCTCAGTCGACATGCCCCTCCTATGCCACGTCATCGATGCGAGCCCAGACAAACCCTACCTTTGCTGCAAGATCGGGTTCGATCCCGTACTACTTGCAGAGCTGTTGATGACGGAGGGCCGCACTTCCCCTCGCACCGATCTACCGATACTTGGAGTACACCCCAGCGATCCGGACCTTATCGATGCTGTCTGCAGATTTGTTCGACTCCTCGACCGGCCCGAGACAATCGGCGCTCTGGCGCCCCTCATAGAGCGAGAGATCCTTTATAGGCTCCTTACTGGCCCACATGGTCCGATGCTGCGCCACGTCGCAACAGCCGGCAGCCACCTCAACCAGGTAAGCCGCGCCATCGGCGTAATCCGCCGGCAGTTCGACGGCCAAATCCGCATCGAGGACATTGCAGCCGAGGCGGGCATGAGCCCCTCCTCACTCCACGCGCACTTCAAGGGCATCACAGGCCTGACGCCGCTCGAGTACCAGAAGCAGTTGCGATTGCAAGAGGCGCGCCGCCTGATGCTGGTAGGGAACGCGACGGCAGGCGCAGCGGGGTTTGCGGTTGGATATGAAAGCCCGTCGCAGTTCAGTCGTGAATATCGGCGCCTGTTCGGCGCTCCACCCAGGCAGGACATCGAACGGTTGCATGCCGCGCCAGCGACGGCCGTGTCTCTTTAGAACCGTTGCGTGCCAACGATCTACCGAAGGGGAAACAGCTTGTCCTCGCCGAGCGGCAATAGCGCAAGATTGAACAGATGACGGCGATGCAGCTGAGCTTCAGGACGGCGAGCACAGGGGCAAGCGTAAGCGTACACGGTACAAGATCTTCTTGACGCGGATGGAACAGATCGTGCCGTATGAAGCTGCTGGATCAGGTCGTCCCGCAATACCCGAAGATGGAGCATCTTGTCCAAAAAATTGGATTACGGATGCGTGCTAAAGGACGGGGATCCTCTCTAACGACGATCAAAACCGGACGCCCGACGTAGTCTTGACGTGGCAATCTCTTTGACGAGCGAAAACATAAGTAATGCCTTATAAATAATCTTGAACGTCCTTGCCGATCCGACTCGACAGACCATTTATGAGCGCCTACGGCAGGCACCAAGCCATGCCAATGAGTTGGTTGCCCATCTATCCATGAGTCAGCCTGCCATTTCCCAGCATTTGAAAGTGCTCCGCGACGCAGGCCTGATCACAGAAGCGCGAAATGGACCGCGACGGGTCTACAGCGTTGTGGTTGGAGCGCTGGATGATCCGCAGCACTACCTTCGCCAGCTAAGCCTGCCAAGCGCCGCTTCCACAGCGGCGGAACAGGGGGATCAGCCACCGTCGGATGCCATATCGACAGCAGCGCAGCTATGGGAAAAGGAGTGGCCGGGACAAAGTGCGCATGTCTATTCCGTCACGATGCGCCTGCTGCAATTGGGTCGGCATGTAGAGCGAAGCCTGAAGGAAACCGCCGAGCGCCACGCTCTGCAGGGCAGCGAGTTACTTCTGCTGGATGCCCTGACACTAACGCCAGGGCACACCTTGACACCTTCACAACTGCAGCAGCGCCTGGGCATACCAAAGGCGCAATCACCAAGCTCCTGGATCGCCTGGAAAGCCTCGACTTGATCAAACGGCTACCGTTGGCCACCGATCACAGGGTCAGTCTTGTGAGCCTGACGCACAAGGCCCATGAGACGCTGGAGGAGATTCTCAACCATCACGAATATGGCGTGGACCACGCAGCCGCCAAGCTCCTCACGGGCGGCGTGGATGAAGTATTCAGCCGCACCGAGGCCAGTGGCAGCACCTACAGCTACTTGGTTGATGCGCTGGGTTCAACCCAAGCACTCAGCGACAGCACCGGCGCATCCACCACGCAATATACCTATGAGCCTTATGGCCAAACCAGCAGTAGCGGTTCCGCCAGCACCAACAGTCAGCAGTACACCGGACGAGAAAATGATGGCACCGGCGTCTATTATTATCGAGCACGGTATTACCAATCAGGTTTTGGGCGTTTTATCTCGGGAGATCCGATTGGTCTTGCTGGAGGTATTAATATGTATACTTATGTGGAGGGCAACCCTATTTATAGTACCGATCCGCTTGGATTGATGTGCTTTGACTTCGATAAATTTACTAATGAAATTGAGCAGAATCGAGCGGATAGCGCCCTTACTTTGGGAAGTCTTTTGACAACGGAAGCTATTGGAACCATGCCAAAAACTTCAAATGAGATGAGAGCTCTCGGCCCCCCAAAAGGTGAGATCAATCCATGGACTAGCCAATTGAGTCGTTGGTCAGGAAGGTTTAAAACCCGAGCACTGAGAATTATTGGGCGAACACCTACTGTAATGGCAGCGAGTACTGTAGCTACTGAACGACGCCAGTGATGCACCGTTTGTAGGAAAAGGTATCTTCGCTGCCATCCACGCGGACGAGCCAGATCCCTTTCCCCGCCCCCAATGCATTTCTCTCGATCCTGAAGTGGTCAATTCCGACGCCAATTTTTCTGTCCGCGTCCGGATGCATCGCAAGCAACAGGTGTAGTTTTTTGACTGCAAGCTTATTGGTGATCATGCCTGCTGGTGCTTTTTGTAGATAATCCTTGAGCCTATCCAAAAGCTCTTTTTTTGATTTGTACTCGAATGGCCCCAGCCAGAACATTCAGAAGCCTCCCTACCTCATCAGTAAACTCAAAGCCGCAACCGCAAGGTAACGTCTCAGGCCCATCAGAAAATCTACAGCTATAAATGAAATCTTAGGCCACCGCCTTACAGCACTTGCCAAATTGCGAGCCCCCACTTTTCCCGAATATTGTTTAGACGAATTCAAAGCCCAGCGCAGTGAGCACTTTTCAGATACGCATACGGATCATGTCCGTTCATGCGTGCCGAAACTCCGCCGTAGAACCCAAACTTGCCAAGTATGCAGGGGCCAGGCTACTCGAAATAAAAACGACACTCGGCCTCCGCCGTCGGCCCTGTCAGCCTAATTTTCTGTAACGCAAACGGCTATTTCCACTCAAGAATCAGATACCCAAGTGGTCATAGCAGGCGAGCATATCCGGGTTGCTGATCAGTAGTTTGCTGCGAGTCAGATCCAGCAGCGCATGGAATGCGGTGCCCTGATCATGCTCCCCCGCTCGGATGGCGGATGCCAGGTCAGCCTCCTGCGGCCCGACGTCGAGGATGCTGACACCAGGCTCTCGAGCGGCGATGGCCATAACCCTGGCGACCATTCTTGCTTCGTAGTGCAACGACGGTGGCAAATGCGCGATCAACTTTTCGATCAACACGCTTCGGGCGGTCAAGAGCAGATCAGCGGTATCAGGCAAGCGACTCATGAGCGTCTCCCGGCGGTTAAATGAAGTATCTCGATTTCGAGTTCAGGCAACATTCGCCCGGTCAGGGCCAGTTCCAATGAGCGCTCCTGGCCGCTCAAATGCCGTTGAGCCTGCTGCAAGGCAATCACGCCCCAACGGATGTGGGCCAGCACCTGCCAGAACACCAGCTCATCAGCGCTGACTGACACTCCGCCCGCCTTCGCGTAAGCCTTCAGGAAATCATTCAGCGAGCCAATTCCCCCGGCTTCGCATTCCGGCGCTGCGAAACGCCAGCAACGCGCCGAGAACCAACCGAGGTCCTCTCTGGGATCACCGAAACTGGCGAACTCCCAATCGAGAATTGCGCTCAGGCGTCCTTGCTCGACCAGGTAGTTGCCGGTGCGAAAATCGCGATGAATCATCCGTAACGGCAAGGGCTCTTGTAGATTCAATTCACACCAGCGCAGCCCCCATTCCAGCACCGGTTGCGGCTCGGTCAAGGTGTCGAGAAACCTCCTGTAGTGCGCGATGGCTTCAACAGTCGGCGGCAACGTCGGAACGTGCAAGAAGCTCAGGTCGGCGGACTCCGGTGTCAGCTGATGCAGGCGCGCCAGGCTTTGGGCTAGGTCTTCGAGCAACCGTTGCGGCTGCGCCGCATTGCCAGCATTGCGCGTCAGGCGATGGCCGGCCGCGTCTCCCGAGCGATGTTCCATCAGGAAATACGGGCGACGAAGCGTCGGACTGTGCTCCATCAACAACAGTGGTTTCGGAGCAAGAACCCCCGCCTCGACCACCCGGCGCAACACGGCATACTCCTGACTCCGGCCCAGACTGGCACTGACTGAAGAAAGTGCGTCGGTGCGCAGCACCCAGCGCTGATGACCCTGCAGTTGACCGCCGTCCACGCTGGCGTGCAGTTCCCAGTTTTCCTGGATGGCACCGCCAGACAGGCGAGTCGCCGTAAGGGTAAGGTTTCGGGCGCCCAATTGCCCGGCAAGCTCATCAGACAGGGCGGCACACACGGTTGGGTCGTCGAGTGAAGCAACTCGTTTCGGTTCAGTCGTCATGCTTATTGTTGACCTTAAATTCGGCTTGTCAGCGCTACGGGCAGGTGATGGGTACTATTGAAAAAACGCAACGACACGTGCCCCGGCCGGAACACCAGCTCACTGAGCGCGGCGTTGTCGAGCACCGCGAGCAAATCAAGAATGCGTCGGCTGGGCAGGTCGAGTACGTTGGAAACCAGCGCGGCAATCACTCCTGCCGACGTCACCGCCAACAGGCGACTGCCGCTGTCCACCTGGCAGGTCAGCGCACTTAGCCATTCAGCCAGCCCCGCGCGAAACGGCGTGATCGGCATGCATCCGGGAATGTCCTCAACACCCGAGGCCCAGCGGCGGATTTCCTCGTGGTAAAGGTGCATTCTGCCCCTCATGTCCGCAGGCCAGTGGTCAGCCGATACGCGAGATTGGGCGGCGCACAGCAGCGCCCCGCCATCGGCAAACTCATCCAACGCCTCGACCCTCGACATCACGGTGCTGCCCGACATCGACGCCAGCACCGCGTCGGCGGTTTGCAGATGCCGACGCCGAGGCCCCACCAGCACTTGATCGAAATGCATCTCGCGCATCGCTAGACTCGACCCGGTGACAAAGGCCTGACGCAAACCCAACGGTGAAAGGCGGTCGTAATCTTCGCTGTCAAAACAGGCCTGACCGTGACGCAGCAGATAAAGGCTGGACATAAGGCGCCCCTAGAGCGAGCTGATCAGATGGCCGCCATCCACGGCCAAAGTGGTACCGGTGATGGCTCGTCCCGCTTGCGATACCAGCAATAGCAGCGCACCGTCCAGGTCCTGAGGGTCGGCAAAGCGCCGCTGAGGTATCCTCGACATCAACCGCTTACCGCTCTCACTGGCCAGAAAGTCAGCGTTGAGCTCGGTACTCACATACCCCGGTGCAAGTGCATTGACACGAATGTCATACCGCGCGAACTCCAGCGCCAGTGCCCGGGTCATGTGCAGCACTCCAGCCTTGGAGACCGCGTAGGGCACCACGCCACCGGCCACCCGCTCGCCAAGAATCGAAGCAATATTGACGATACTCCCAGGGCGTCCCTGCTTGACCATCCAGCGCGCACTTTCGCTGGCGACCCGCCAACTGCCTTTGAGATTGGTCTCCAGCACAACATCCCAGTCTTCTTCGGTTTGCTCCAGGACAGGTCGGGCGACTGAAACACCGGCATTGTTGACGACGATATCCAGGCCCGGTTCGCTGGCGATCTGCACTGCTCGTGCAACTGAGTCCGCACAACAGACATCCAGCGCCAGCGCTTGCGCCGAACCGCCGTTTTCGCGAATGCGCTCCACCAGCGACTGTAATCGTTCAACGCGCCGCGCCGCGACCAGCACGTGAGCACCGGCACGTGCCAGGGTCTGGGCAAAATGCTCGCCCAAACCACTGGACGCGCCGGTCACCAGCGCGCGCTTGCCGCTTATATCGAACACACCATTCATGCGCCCTCTCCGGCTTTGCAGGCCTGGCGATCAATGTGTTTGGCGATGCTCCAACGGTGGGTTTCCGACGGACCGTCGTAGATACGGAAGGCGCGCATATCGCGGAAGATTCGCGAAACAATGCGTTCGCCGGTGACACCGCTGCCGCCCAGCACCTGGACGCTTCGATCCACCACCCGCCACAGCGCCTCAGAACACATGACCTTGGCCACGCTCGACTCGTGGCGGCCTTTTTGTCCCTGGTCAAGCACCCAGGCGCAATGCCAGATAGCCAGGCGCGCGCTGTGCAGGTCGAGTTCATTGTCAGCCAGTTGAAAACCTACGCCCTCATGCTCGATCAAGCGTTTGCCAAATGCCTGACGCTGCGTGGCATAAGCCACCGCCTCGTCATGGGCACGGCGGGCCTGACCCAGCCAACGCATGCAGTGCGTCAGCCGGGCCGGAGCCAGACGCACCTGGGCATAGCGCAGTCCTTGCCCCGGCGCGCCCAATACGTCTTCCTTCGGCACGCGCAAGCCTTCAAAGCGCACCACTCCGTGACCGCCGGTGAAACACGAGTCCAGGGAGTCCATCAGGCGCTCCACGCACACGCCCGGCTGGTTCATGTCCGCCAGGAACATGGTGGCTTCGCCGTCTTCCAAGCGCGCCATAATGATTGCGAACCCCGCGCCACGGGCACCGGTGATGAACCACTTCAGGCCGTCGATCACGTAATCGTCGCCATCGCGCCGCGCGGTGGTCTGCAACATAGACGGATCAGAGCCCGCCCCTGGCGCCGGTTCAGTCATGCAAAAACACGAGCGCACATGGCCCTGTACCAACGGCTTGAGCCAACGTTCTTTCTGCGCCGGGCTGGCGACCTGCTCGAGCAAATGAATGTTGCCTTCGTCCGGGGCGTGCACGTTTAGCGCGACCGGCCCCAACGGCGAGTAACCGGCCTCTTCGAAGACCAACGCCTTGGCCACATGGGACAGGCCATGCCCGCCGCATTCGACACCCGCGTGCGGGCTGAGCAATCCCCACTCACGGGCATGCTTGATCAGCTCGTCACGTAGAGCCTCGTGAGGCCCATGAGCGTCCTGACGTGGGTCGTTTTCGTAGGCCGTCACCACTTCGTGGATGAAGGTGCGGGTCCGGGCTTGCCATTCCTGCAGGGCCGGCGCGATTGCGAAATCCATGGCTATTCCTTCAACGTGGAGTCATGCGGATGGCGCCGTCCAGACGCCACGAGGCGCCGTTGACGTAACCGTTTTCAATCATCGACAGCACCAATGCCGCGAACTCTTCGACTTGCCCCAGACGCTTGGGGAACGGCACCGAAGCGCCAAGCGCGTCGAGTACGGGTTGTGGCGACCCTTTGAGCAGCGGTGTATCGAAGATGCCCGGCATCACCGTATTGACACGGATACCCTCCCCCGCCAGATCCCTTGCGATTGGCAACGTCATGGCAACGACACCGCCCTTTGAGGCCGAGTAAGCCGCCTGGCCAATCTGCCCGTCTTCGGCGGCAACCGACGACGTGTTGACAATCACACCGCGCTCGCCGCACGACAGCGGCGCCAGGGTCAGCTGGCCGGCTGCTGATTTGGCCAGAGCACGGAAGGTGCCCAGCAAGTTGATCTGCACAATCCGTTCGAAAGCGTCGAGAGGAAAATGCTTGATCTCACCGCTGTTCCTGTCTCTGGAAGCGGTCTTGATGGCGTTGCCCGTGCCCGCGCAATTGACCAGCACGCGCTCCTGGCCAAAGGTGGCGCGGGAGGCGGCAAAGCCTTCATCGACACTGGCGTCGCTCGTGACATCGACCTTGAAAAACGCGCCGCCTATTTCTTGCGCCAGCGCCGCTCCTGCGGCCTCGTTGAGGTCGAACAGCGATACCTTTACGCCGCGTTCGGCCAAGGCTCTGGCCGTTGCTGCACCGAGGCCCGAAGCGCCGCCGGTGATGACCGCAACAATACTGTTATCCAGTTTCATGGGGTGCTCTCCTGGGGGCTCAAAGGCGCTCAATGATGGTGACGTTGGCCATGCCGCCACCTTCACAGACGGTCTGCAGGCCATAGCGTTTGCTTTCTCGGCGCAGGGAATGCAGCAGCGTGGTCAGCAGTTTGGTACCGGTGCCGCCCAATGGGTGCCCTAGGGCAATCGCGCCGCCGTTGACGTTCAAGCGTTGCGGGTCCGCTTCCAAGGCCTTCAGCCAGGCCATGGGCACCGAGGCGAAGGCTTCGTTGACCTCGTACAGGTCGATATCGTCCATGCTCAAACCGCTGCGACGCAGAGCACGGCGGGTGGCCGGGATCGGTGCTTCGAGCATGATCACCGGGTCGTGCCCCATGACGCTGATGTGCTCGATCCGTGCGAGTGGCGCAACCCCCAACTCCTTCAATCCACGCTCGTTGACGACCAGCACAGCGGATGCACCGTCACAGATCTGGCTGGCGCTGGCGGCGCTGATACGCCCACCCTCGGTGAGCAACTTGACCCCGGCAATACCTTCCAGTGAAGCGTCAAAACGAATGCCTTCGTCCTGGTGATGCCACACCTGCGTGCCGTCTTCCTGAGTCACCAGTATGGGCACGATCTCTTCTTCAAAACGGCCTTCCCGAGTCGCCACGGCAGCCTTGAGGTGACTCTGTAGCGCGTAGTTGTCCATCTGTTCTTTCTTGAACCCGTATTTACGGGCGATGGCTTCAGCGCCATCGAACTGGCTGAACACGACCCCGGGATAACGACGCTGAATCGCCGGGCTGATGTACTGACCGTAGCCCGCCTTCTCCGGCAACCATTGGCCCATGCCCATGGGCACCCGGCTCATGCTTTCCACACCGCCGGCGATAACCATATCCTGGGTTCCGGACAAAACCGCTTGCACGGCAAAGTGCAGCGCTTGCTGGGACGAACCGCATTGGCGGTCGATGGTGGTCGCGGGCACGCTTTCCGGAAACCCGGCAGCCAGCACTGCATTGCGGGCGATATTGGTTGATTGCTCACCCAATTGGCCGACGCAGCCGAAGATGACGTCATCGATCATTGCAGGGTCGGCGTCGCAGCGTTCGACCAGAGCCTTGAGCACTTCACCCGCGAGATCCGCAGGGTGCCAGCCACTCAAGCGGCCAGCGCGACGCCCGCCGGCAGTGCGCGCAGCGGCGACGATATAGGCTTCAGCCATTGTTGTTGTCCTCTTTTTATTGAATGCAAAATGGGCTGTGATTACCGGGGATAGAAGCACCCGCCGCTTGCGGCCAGCTCGCGCAACAGGTCAGGGGCCTCGTAGGCCGGACCCAGTGCGACGTAGTGGGCGCACCGCGCCAAGAGGTGTTCGGCACCCAGCCAGTCGGCGTAGACCAAGGCGCCGCCCAAGTACGCGGGGAACCCCAGTCCCAGGAGCAAAGCGGTATCCAATTCGGCGGCACTGGCCACGACACCTTCTTGGAGCGCGTGGATCGATTCGATGATCAAGGCCAGCATCAGCCGTTCAGTGACTTCGTCATCTTCGAAATGCCGAGCCAGCCCCGGGCGAGCGGCTGCGATTTGTTGACGGGCTCGTTCATCGGAAAACTTACGTGGCCGCCCGCCGGGGCCGGGCTCATAGCGGTAAAAGCCCAAACCGTTCTTCTGACCCAGACGGCCATCGGCCAGCAACGTCTTGAAGGCGTTGCCGGGCACGGATGTCATACGTGACGGGAAGCCTGCGAAGATTAGGTCGCAGACATGCGAACCGGTATCCAGGCCAACTACGTCCTCCAGATACGCCGGGCCCATTGGCCAACCGAATGCTTCGGCAGCACGGTCGATCTGTTCAAAATCCGCACCGTCGCTGATCAATTGCAAAAAGGCGCGGATGTAGGCGGCCAGAATCCGGTTGACCAGAAAACCCGGTCCATCCCGCACCACAATAGGCGTCTTGCCCATCGACAAGGCCATGCTGACGGCGATGGCGACCGCACGATCACCCGTGTGCTTGCCACGTATGATCTCCACCAGCGGCATGACGGGCACCGGGTTGAAAAAATGCATGCCGGCAAAACATTCTGGGCGTTGCAGAGGCGTGGCCAGGTCATCGATGCGCAATGACGACGTGTTGGACAACAACACTGCATCGGGCGCCACCTCGCGCTCCACTTCACACAACACGCTGTGCTTGATTGCCAGATTTTCCACCACCGCCTCAATCACCACGTCGGCGTCAGCGAAACCTTGATAATCGAGCTGCGGTTGAATAGCCGCACGTACCTGGCCGGCGCGTTCTTCACTCAAGCGACCATTGGAGATCTGCCGTGCCAGCAATTTCTCGGCTTCGGCCACACCCAGGTCGAGGGCTTGCTGGCGGATATCCTTCATGCGCACCGCCGTGCCGTGCAACGCACTGGTGTACGCGATACCGCCGCCCATTATCCCGGCTCCCAGCACCACTGCTTGCGCTATGACGGACTGGCCACTGCGCTGGATCCTGCAGGTTTTCTTGACCCACTGATCGTTGAGGAAGTTGCGCACCAGTGACGCGGCGGCCTGGGTCTTGGCCAGGCGAGCAAAGGCTTGCCCTTCCAGGCGCAGTGCCTGCGGATGATCCACTTGCCAGGCCTGCTCCAACAGATCGATGGCTACTGCGCGCGCCGGTTGATGGACATCGCTGCGCAGTGTTTCCCGCGACTTGTCAAAAAGTTCAGGGCTGACGACCACGGCGACTTTACCCAGACGAGCCTGACGAGCTGCCCGCCAGTCCAGGCGGCCGCTGACGGCTTCGCGCAACAGCTCCAGTGCGCCAGCGCAGAGCGCCTGGGCCGACAATGTTTGCTCGACCACACCGGCGGCCAAGGCAGCAGCGGCCGATTGCGGTTTGCCACTGACGATCCACGCCAGCGCCACTTCAACATTACTGACCCGAGGCAAACGTACAGTGCCGCCGAAACCTGGAATCAGCCCGAGACCGACTTCAGGCAAACCGACGCGAGCCTCCTCAGCCATCACTCGATAGTCAAACGCGAGCGCCAGCTCCAGGCCGCCCCCCAGGGCGAATCCATTGATCGCCACCACGCTGGGCATGGGCAACGCCGCCAGGCGCTCGAACAATTGATTCGCCTGCCAGTTGTGTTGGACGATGTCGTCTTGAGAACGCTCGAACATTTCACCGAATTCGGTGATATCGGCTCCCACCACGAAGACATCGAGCCCACTGGTAACCAACAGGCCGCGTACGTCGTCGGCGTGTTCCAGAATCGTCGCGGCTGCATCCAGCTCGCTCAAGGTACGGCGGTCCAGTTTGTTGATGGATGCGTCGGTACGCGCCAGGCGCAGTTCGGCAAAGCCATCGGCGATGCGCGCCAACGTCAGCGACTGGCCAGAAAATAGAATCTCGCTCACGGCGTGCTCCAGTGTGTTCGTCTTGTTGTTATTAGTTAAAACGTGCAAGCGACCGCTGCAGGTGCCCACGTGCTTCGCCGACCATGCGCTCGATCAGTTCGGCGCAACTGGGCACGTCATGGATCAGGCCGACACACTGACCGGCGGTGATAATCCCGTCGTCAACCGCGCCGGACTCCAGCGCGGCACGCCCCCGCACTCCGGCCACCAGCGGCCGCAGTTCTTCAAAGGCGACACCACCTTCACGCTGTTCCAGGCTCACCACTTCTTCGGAGATCGCGTTGCGCAGGACCCGTGCGGTGTTGCGCAGCGAGCGAAAAATCAACCGGGTATCGCGTTCGTCAGCGGCCACCAGTGCGCGTTTGATCGATTCATGAATAGGCGCTTCTTGAGTGGCGCAAAAACGCGTGCCCATGTTCACGCCTTCGGCGCCCAGCGCCAATGCCGCCGCCAGACCACGCCCGTCGGCGATGCCGCCAGAAGCGATGACCGGGATCGACAGGCGGCGTACCGCAGCAGGAATAAGCACCATTGCGCAGATGTCATCTTCACCCGGATGTCCGGCGCATTCGAAGCCATCGATGGAGACTGCATCCACACCATTGCGCTCAGCAGACAGCGCATGACGCACCGCTACACACTTGTGGATGACGGTCATGCCGGCGGCCTTGGCCTTGGCAATGAACTCGCGAGGGTTATTGCCCGCCGTTTCCAGGACCGGTACGCCCGCCGCAATGATGACGTCCAGATAGGCCTCATAGGGCGGCGGGGAAATCGATGGCAGGATCGTCAGATTGACGCCGAATGGCCGGTCCGTCAGTGCCCGGCATCGGGCGATTTCATCGGCAAGTGCCTGGGGGGTCGGCTGTGTCAGCGCCGTGACAATGCCCAGGCCGCCAGCATTGGAAACGGCCGCTGCCAGTTCGGCGCGCCCGACCCACATCATACCGCCCTGGATGATGGGATAACGAATGCCCAGCATTTCTGTGATACGTGTTTTCATACCTTGCGCCATCCAGCAGTGGTCGTAAGGCATGGTCACGTATCGCGGGAAGTTAAGCATCGTCGCTTACGACGAATTTCCGCCTGGCTTGAGGGCAGGCCCGGCACAGGTGCCGGGGCGCAATCTAGAAGGCGTAGAGAAAGGTTTTCAGGGACTCGACGAACGCCTGGTCATCGGTCATGGGGTTAGCGTTCACGGCTTCTGCCAGATACGGGTATTCGCTCTTGTCGAACTCAGGCATCGGCGCGATGCCCGTGGCGCGACTCATGGCACCAATCAAAGCAGAGCCATAGGTGAGTTTTTCAACACCCTCGATGAGCACCATTTTACGCTCTGCGGGCACGTCGTAGCGGTTCGCCCAGAAATCGTAGTACTTGAGCATCAAATGGCGCGGAAAAAACTGCAACAACAGAGGAGCAGCCCGAGGGTGACGAAGGATCGAGGCACGTACGGCAACGGCAAGCTCGATCAATTGCTCGCGCCAGTTTCCATGTTGATGCATGTTCGGGATGACCGCTTCGACCTGAATCATCCGGGCGATCTCCTCAAGCATTTCTGCCTTGCCCTTGAAGTGGTAGTAGAGTGAAGGTGCCTTGACACCCAACTTACGCGCAACCATTTGCACGGTCAGGCCTTCGATCCCGGCATCATCCACGACTTCCAATGCGGCTCGAACTGCCAGTTCTTTCGAGATGATCGGCTTAGACGGTCTTGCCAAGTGAAATACTTCCTTTGAATGCTCGAGCGCTGCATGTTGAGCGGCAGGCCCGAATCAAATTGTAGTGTTTGCGTCGGCAAATCGTTTGCCACCGCGCCCTAGTCTACCAGTGCAGATCTCTCTGTAGCGCATTGTATCGGGCCAGATGGAAGTCCCGATCACCAAACTCCCGCTCTAGCACGGTTACACGTCTGAAGTACTGGCTGATGCCAACCACTTCGCACATGCCCATTGCGCCGTGCAACTGCACGGCTTGCTGGCCGATGAAGCGGCACGCATGGGCGACGACGACCTGCGCCGATGACGCGGCCAGGCTACGGCGCGGCTCCATGCCAAGACTCAGGGTCGCCAGCCGTGCGGCAGATCCTGCCTTCGTCAAATGCAGGTACATATCGACCAGACGATGTTGCAACACCTGAAACGCTGACAATCGCTGGCCGAACTGCTGACGAGTACCAAGGTGCTCTCGGGTGAGTTCAAGCATCTGCCCCAATGCGCCTCGGGCCTCAGCGCATAATCCGGCCACCGCAATATCGCGCGCACGCTCCAGCACCGACCAGGCCTGGCCTTCGACACCGAGCAAGGCGCTCGCGTTCAGTGTGACGCCCGCCAGCATCAGGTCTGCGGCGCCGACGTCGTCCACTGTCGGACACTCCTGCACCTGCAGTCCCGAAGTGTTGCGCGGCACCAGGAACAGCGACACCCCCTGCTCATCACCGGCTACCCCCGAGGTACGCGCGACAATCAAGAAGTGGCTGGCCAACGGAGCCGATCGGACCATGCACTTGTGGCCGTCCAGCTGCCAATGTTCACCCACCCTGCAGGCACTCAGGCCGATGCGTGTAAAGTCGTAGCGCATGCCGGGTTCCGCCCAGGCCAGTACTGGCAGGGCCAGGCCTTGCGTCAAGTGTTCGAGCAGTTCAGTGGCTGGCGCCGTACCAGCGCTGGCCAGCAGATCGCCGCACACCATCACCGCGTCGAGAAACGGCAGGCGCACCTGCTCCTGCCCCAACGCTTCCATCACCAGCGCATGCTCGACATGCATGGGCTGCGCGCCGGGCATCGGCACCAGTTCGCCAAGCCCCAGCACGTCAAACAAGGAGCTCCACAGTGAACGCGCTGAGCCTTGGGTTTTGTCCTGGGTGGCTTCTCTAAAAAAGCGTACGAGGTTGTCTTGCAGCAGGCGCTGTTCGGTGGTCAACGAAAAATCCATCGTGTTCCCCTCTCAGGATGCCTGGGCCTGGCCGGCTGTGCGCTCAAGGATCAGGTCAGCGGCGCGCCAGGCCATGGCCATGGTCGGGCCATTGGTATTGCCTGCCGGTATCTGCGCAAAAATCGAGGCGTCCACCACGCGCAGTCCGGTCACGCCCCGCACCCGCAGCTCGGGGTCGACCACCGACTCGGCATCACGCCCCATGCGGCAAGTGCCCACTGCGTGATAGCCACAGCTGCCGTGCTGGTCGTAGGCATCGAGAATCTGTTCGTCGGTGACACAGTGCGGGCCGGGGAACGTTTCTTCAAGGATGTAGGACGCCAGCGGCATCTGTGCAACGAACTTTCGGGCCAGTTCCAAAGTACGCACCATCAACTTGCAATCGTGTTCATTGCTTCGGTAATTGACCTTCAGATCCGGGGTTTCGGCGGGGTCACGACTAACAATATCGACCGAGCCGCGCGATTGTGGACGCAACGGATAAGCGACCATTCCCATCCCCGGGTGCTTCTCCAGGGTTTGCCGGCGAGTGGAATAATCAAACGTGAATGGCGCCACCAGGAACTGAATATCGGGACGGCTGACGCTTTCGTCAGACTTCAGCCATGCGCCGATCTCATAAGCGGCCGACGACATGGGTCCACTGCGGTTGACCACGTATTGCAGGGTGTTTTTCAGCAGGCGCAAACCGGCGTATTCGCGATTGTCCGACAGCGCCTGGCTGAGCTTCCATTGAGGAAGAATCCCGCGGTGTTCGATGAGGTTGCGGCCAACTTGCGGGTTGTCGTGCACGAGTGGAATCTGCAGTCGCTCCAGCAAGGCACGCGGCCCGACGCCGGAGCGCTGCAGGATTCCCGGCGAAGCCAGGGTGCCACCCGCCAGAATCACCTCGCGCCGGGCCATCAACTGTTGACCTCGTTCCCCGGCATTGGGCGCCAGCTCGACACCCACCGCGTGCGTGCCATCGAAGATCACCCGATCCACTGTGGCCTGGGTGATCACCGTTAAATTGGGGCGGTTGCGCACAGGATCGATGAATGCCTTGGATGCGCTTTGCCGCTGCCCCTTCCAGATGGTGCGCGAGGCATAACCGACGGCGGGACAGTCATCCGGCTCATTGACGTCTTCCTTGCGTGGCAGACCCAGGGATTGACCGGCGCGGATCACCGCCTCAGTCAGTGCACTGCGCCTGTCCGGCAAACTCAGACGCAAAGGCCCAGCGGCGCCACGAGCGGGTCCTGCACCGAGTTCGTGGTTTTCCAGAGCACGATAGGCCTCAGAGATGAAACGCCAGCTCCAGTTGTCACTGGATTGCGCCGCCATTTCATCAAAGTCGGCCGGCTGGCCGCGCACATACATCATGCCATTGATGCTGCTCGATCCGCCCATCAAACGGCCACGGGCCCACACTTCGTCGGCAAAGGTATTGCCGACATCGGGCTTTGCCGGGTACAGCCAGGTGCAGCGGGGATCCTGCATGACCTTGGCCAGCCCCTTGGGCATCTTTACGAAGAAGCTACTGTCGGCGCCACCGGCCTCGAGCAATGCGACACGCACGCTCGGATCGGCGCAAAGCCGATAGGCCAGAACGCAACCGGCAGCGCCGGCACCCACAATGATGTAATCGAACTGAGCCACGGGCGGTGTTCCTTCTTTTTGTTTTGGCCTGCAACCCCTGGCAAGTGGCGTCATGGGTCGCGTGCAATCAACGTTGCTGAAAAATGACACTTGCCTGGGAGACTTATCTAATCTATTTAGATATTATTCTTTGGTCAACACCGATAAAACAATAAGGAGTCAATCTCTTTGATCACGCTAACGTTCGTGTCCGCCAACACTCAAAGGCAAACGATTACAGCCGAACCCGGCGCTAACCTGATGGAGGTTGCCGTGGCAAACGGCATCGATGGAATTCTTGGCGACTGCGGCGCAAACCTCGTCTGCGGAACCTGCCACGTCGTCATTCCAGAGCACTTTCATCCACTATTGCCCGCTCAGACTCAAATGGAACGGGACATCCTCGAATGCGTCCCGTCCCCTCAACCTCATACCCGCCTGTGCTGCCAGATCAAGCTGGAGCAAGCACACGACGGCCTTGAGCTCCACGTCCCTTCCGAACAACGCTGATAACTCGCCAAACGCCATAAAACTGCGCAAAAATGACTAATGACATTAGTTAAAATTTCAGCTATTGATGACCACAACAACAAAAATCAACGTCCTGATAGAGGAAGCAACGATGACCACCGTCACCCGCCCCACTCACGTTCCGCAAGACCGGCTTTATGACTTCGACATGTTCAATGTCACCGGTACGCAAGAACCGGTTGATAACCTGCATGAAGCCTACGCAAGCCGCCTGCACGAGCAAGCACCAGACGTGTTCTACACGCTGCACAACGGCGGCCACTGGGTCATCACTCGCTACGACCCGATCAGCGAAGTGGTGCGCGACCCCGAGCATTTTTCCGCCTCGGAGCAGCAGATTCCGCGCATCGAAAATCCGCCGGTGTTCATTCCCCTAAGCCTCGACCCTCCGGCCAACCTGCCCTATCGCCAGGCGTTGATGCCGCATTTTTCGCCAAAGAATGTAAAGGCGCTGGAGGAAAAAATCCGCTTCTGGGCTAACCGCTTGATTGACGAGGTTCAGGAAAACGGCAGCTGCGAATTCACCCAATCGATTTCATCGGCGTTTCCGGTGTCGATCTTCATGGAATTGATGGGCATGCCCCTGGAGCGGCTGCGCGAGTTTCGCGAACTGTCGGACCGCTTCTTTTCCACCAACGTCCAGGCTGAACTGCACGCATTGAGCGGGCAGATCATCGGCATCATGACCGAGTTGATCGAGGCCAAACGCCAGGCACCCGGTGATGACCTGATCAGCTACCTGCTGGGTGTACAAATCGAAGATCGGCCGATCCGCCAGGACGAAATTCAGAACATGTGCTTCCTGCTGTTTCTGGGCGGTATGGACACCGTCGCCAATGCAACCGCCTTCACGTTTCGCCAACTGGCCCAGGACCCGGCCTTGCAGGCACGGCTGGTCGCCGATCCGGCCCTGATTCCGGCCTTTGTCGACGAGGGCTTGCGTTGCTTTGGCATCATCAGTACACCGCGGATCGTGATCAAGGACTGCGAACGTTTCGGTGTGTTTTTCAAACAGGGTGACATGGTGCTCAACCTGTTGCCGATTTCCGGACGTGATGACCGGCGCAATCCGCAACCGCACACCTTCGACATCGATCGCACCAAGCGCGAGTCGCTGACCTTCTCCACCGGAGCCCACTTGTGCCTTGGGCATTTTCTGGCCCGCGCGGAGATGCGCATCCTCACCGAGGAATGGCTCAAGCGCATTCCCGCGTTCAAGGTAGCGGCCGATCATCGCCCACGCTATCGGATGGGACTGGCCTTGGCGCTGCTGGATTTGCCCTTGCAATGGAATTGAAAGCAGCCCTTCGGCAGCACCCGCCGCCGAAGGTTTGCATCAGGCGCCGTAGGTCCGTGCTCGTATAAAGGCGGGACGGGCCTTCAGGCGTTGCAAGTAAGCGTTGACCTGTGGCGGATACTGCTCACCCAGGGCAAACATCTCGCCCAGCAACAGGCCATAGCCAACCGAAATATCCGCTACGGTGAGCTCATCCCCGCACAAGTAAGTACCGGATTCCAGCGCCTGCTCCAGCACCTGCAGTTTGCGCAGCATCTGCGCACGGTAATCTTCCGACACCGCAGGAATGCGCTGTTCACGGGGAAGAAGCATCGAATAGCGCAGCGCCGTTGACAGCGACACGGTCAATGCCGTTTCGCCATAGAACGTCCAGTCCAGCATCGCGCCGTACAGCAACGAGCCACTGTCTACCAGGCAGCGCCCCTCACCATAGCGGTTGGCAATGTACAACAGCATGGCGCCTGATTCGCGCATCCGCGTTTGGCCGTCCACCAGAAACGGAACCGTGCCGTTGGGGTTGGTTTCCAGGTATCCGGGCTGTTTGAGTTGCGGCGGAAAAGCCACCATCTCGACCTCCCGCGGCACATCGAGCTCTTCGAGCAGCCAAAGGCAACGCAGTGAGCGGGTGTCCTTGCTGTGATAAAGGGTGATCATCGCAACTTTCCTCCAGACGATAGAAGCCAGCCTCGCTCAAAGGCAAGGCTGGTGTGACGACGCAGGATCAGCGAATCCGTGGCAGATTCAGGTGAGCCTCGGCAAACTGTTCGCGCAACAACGGTTTGGCAATTTTGCCGGTGGCCAGGCGCGGCAGTGGTTCAGGGATGCAAACCATATAGCGTGGCACCTTGTAGCTGCTCAAATGCGTCGTGCAATGCTGCAGCAACTCGGGAATATGGCCCGAATGCAAGCCATGGACGATGGCCAGCGGCGTCTCGCCAAAGTTGTCGTCGAGGGCTGCGATCACCGCCACTTCCTGGACACCCGGGTACTCTGCGATCACCCGCTCAACCTCTGCGGCCGAGATATTCAATCCGCCGGAGATGATGATGTCCTTGATCCGATCGAGCATGGTCAACAGACCTTGCTCGTCGAGCACCCCTAGATCTCCCGTGCGCACCCAGCCATCGACGATCGTCACGGCGGTGGCCTCAGGGTCGTCCCAGTAACGCACCATGGTGCCGGGGCCTTTGACCACAATCTGGCCCGGCGTATGCGGCGGGCAGAATTCACCGTGTTCATCAATCACCGCAATGCGGGTGTAAATCGAACCGCGTCCGCATTTTTCCGGGTGGGTAATCGAAGCCTGGTCTGTGTTGAAGGTTGCTTGCCCACCGACCTCGGTCTGGCCATACAGCTGACGCAGCAGCACGCCTTTGTGCGACCAGGCTTCCAGCAATGTCCGCGCCACCCGCGCTCCACCCACCAGGCAGTAATAGAGACTGCTGAGGTCAGCATCACGAAAACCTTCGCAGGCTGCCATGCGCTCGAAAAAAATCGGGGTGCCCATCATGGTCGAAATGCGCTGAGTCACGATTTTGTCCAGCGCCACTTCCGCGTCAAACGCTTGCTCCAGGAACACCGTTCCGCCGTAGGCCAGGTATTGCGTCAAGACCACGTAGCCCGCCGACGTGCACAACGGCGCGAACAGCAAAATCCTCGGTGCAGCAAAAGCGCCAGGACGCGCCAGGCACGAGTCGGCGATGTAGCCGGATACCGTCCGATGTGACAACACCACCCCCTTGGGCCTGCCCGTCGAGCCACTGGTGGGGATGATGACAAGCTCAGTGTCCAGGCCTATGCCGTGAGTGTGCGTTGGAACGGCGGGAACAACGTTGCGCAGACTGTCCAGTGCCGACAGATCGACAGCTTTGCCTCCCGGCATCTGATCAATGAGTTTGGCGACCAGTTCGCTTCGCTCTTCATCATGGAAAATCACTTTTGCGCGATAGCGCTCTACCAGCAGGTAGGACGCCTCACTAAAGGTGAAACGCGGATTGACAGGCGCCAGGATCGCTCCAGTGAGCATTGCAGCCTGGCTTAGAATGACCCACTGCAGTGAGTTACCCGCCATCACCCCGACCCGGTCACCCGGTTCCACACCCAGACTCGCGAGCCATTGGGCAGCAGACTCGGACCAGGCGCGAAGCTGGGCATAGGTGACCTGCTCGCTGCCCACCACTAGCGCGGGGACCTCTGCGCGCTCAACCGCCCACCAATTGAGGGTCTCGATAAGCGTACCGGACATTATTATTGCTCCTCAAAGGCGCCCTTCGCGAACGCCGTGTTGCCAGAGAATAGGGTTCCATATGCCCGCCCCTGCCGGACGCGAATTGCAATTCGGCCGGCGGGCCAAGCGGCACCTGAAGTACTTGCATTTCAACGTGCCAACGCAGTCTGTCTAGCGCGTGGACGTACCGGCGATACCTTTCGGGGTGAACATTTCCGGACGACGCACATCCTTGTAGAACTTCACTTCCGCAGGCTGGCCGTTGGACTTGCCCAACCAGGTAAAAGCATAGTTGCCACGGTTGAAGTCGTAGAAGCTGTAGCTACCGTTGGACACACCACCGATGCCGGTGTATTCAAAGATTGGATAGGTGTAACCCACTCGATACAACGCGCCGCTATGGTCATAGCCTTCGGTCGCCAGCACCAGCCAGGTGTCTTCGTCCAGGAAGTAACGACGCTTTTTGTACGCGTGGCGGGCATCGGGTTTCAGATCAGCCTCGACCACCCAGACACGGTGCTTCTCCCAGCGAATGAAATCCGGGTTGAGGAACTTCTTGCCCAGCACATCGGTGTAGTTGGCCTGCAAGGTCTTGTAGCTGTTATACGGCAGGATCATTTCCTGGCGACCCACCAGCTTGTAGTTGAAGCGGTCCATACGCCCGGAGAACAGGAACACCTCGTCGTAGAACAGGGTGCCACCAAAGGCCGACGAAGGAATGTCGTAGGTGTAGTTCGGGGCGACCCGGACACGCCGCTGACTTGGGTCGAAGAACCAGGCCAGGGTGCCGCCGGAGCCATAGTCGAGGCGCTCCTTGCGCAGCTGCGAGTAGCCGGCGACGTTCACCGGTGCGCTGGTGACGATGTTGGCCATGTCGGTCAGACCAGCGTTGTCGGCGCCTTGCAGTTGCGGCTCGTACATCACGTTGGCCTTGTGCATGGTGCCTTGCGAGAGGTTGGAGATATTCCCTCGCGAGTCGATCATGTAGGAGCCCGCGGTGAGCTCAAGGTATGGAATGTAGGTGAAGTAACGGTTCCACAAGGCTTCGTAGCCTGTCTTTGGCGCCGGGAACGGCACACCGGCAAAGGCGTTCTCGATCTTGTCACCCTCGACAGCCCCACCAAGCTTGGCCTGGCCGGCATGTTCGGTGGTGGCTTTCAGCACGCTGTCGGGCCAGTGCATGCTGCGGTGAGTGGGATACACATCGATGCGGTACTCGGGGAAACGCTCGAACAGTGCCTGCGTCCCCGGGGTCAGTTGATCCTTGTACTGCGCGAGGTTCTGCTTGGTAATGCTGGCGACCGGCTTATCGGCGGCATACGGGTCGATGTAGTTGCCACCGCCGGCATAACCTGCAGGCGGCGTCGTCAGGCCACCGGTGTACGCCGGAATGCTGCCATCGGCGTTGCCTTCCTTGATCGCGCCGAACACCGTCATCTCCTGTGCGCTGACCTGGGCGGTCGCCAGTACCATGGCAGCTGCAAGACCCAGGGTGGTCAATCGCGGTATCCAATCTCGCTTTGTCATTTTTATTCTCCGGTTTACGCGTTTGTTTTTGTTTTTGATCGTGGATGTCACTGAACTTCAGGCAGTTTGATGCTGTGTTCCGAAACCGCGTGTTGCTGCCCTTCTCTTTCCCCCTCCCTGCCTTTGGCTAGGTTTGAGATTTCGGTTTTGCCCAGGCGGGAGTGCGAACGCTGAAACTGGCCCGACAGCAGGAAATACGAGAGTGCCGGGATCAAGACCAGGGCGCCGATCATGTTCCAGAGGAACATGAAGGTGAGCAGCCAGCCCATGTCTGCCTGGAACTTGATCGGCGACCAGATCCAGGTGACCACCGCCACCGACAGGGTGACGCCGATCAAGGCCACCACCTTGCCGGTAAAATTCAGGGCGTTGCGATAGGCCTGCGCCAGTGGTACACCGTCACGCAAGTGGGCCAGTTGCACACTGAGCAGGTAGAGCGCGTAATCCACGCCGATCCCGACACCCAGGGCCATCACCGGCAAAGTCGCGACTTTGAGGCCTATACCCAGCCCCACCATCAATGCCTCACACAGCACCGTGGTGATGATCAGCGGAACCACCGCGACCAACACCGCCCGCCAGGAACGGAACGTCACGAAGCAGAGCAGCACCACCGCCAGGTAAACCCAGAGAATCAGGCGATAGTGCGCGTGCTTGACCATGTCGTTGGTCGCAGCCTCGATACCGGCGCTGCCAGCCGCCAGCAGAAACTGACGATCTGCCGTGTCATGTTCGCGGGCATAGTCCTGCGCCATCGCCACCACCCGCTCCAGTGTTTCGGCCTTGTGATCAGCGAGGTAGGCGATGACCGGTGCGACCGAATAGTCGTCATTGACCAGGTCCGGGTAGGTCACGGCAATCTGCGAAATGGCGTTGGTCGTCATCAGCTTGTCACGGGGGATGCTCATCCACTTCGGGTTGTTCTCGGAGTTTCCGGCGGTGAACAGTCGCGTCAGGCTGCCCAGCGAAACCGTGGTCTGTACTCCTGGCAAGCGGCGCAGGCGCTCTTCCAGGCGGTCCATCTCAAGCAAGGTTTCGAAGCTGTTGATCTTCCCGGAAGGCGTCTTGACGATGATTGCGAACTGGTCGCTCGACAGCCGGAAATTGCGGTTGATAAAACCGTTGTCCTGGTTGTAGCGCGAGTCGGCACGCAACTCCGGCGCACCGGGATCAAGGTCGCCGACGCGCATTTCCCGGCTAACCAGGTAACCCCCAGCGACCAGCAACAACGAGATGCCCAACATGATTTTTGCCGGCCCTGGCTGGGTAAACCGCACCAGAAACTCCAGACGGCCAGTCGCCTCGTCTGCCTGCAGGCTGCGCGCGGCAGCTTTAGGCGAGACACCGGTATAAGACAACAGCACGGGCAGCAGGATCAGGTTGGTGAAGATCAGCACGCCTACGCCGATACTGGCCGCGATGGCCAGGCCCTGGATCATCGGAATATCAATCATCATCAGCACGGCGAAACCCACCACATCCGCCAGCAGTGCGGTCAGCCCTGCCAGGAACAGACGTCGGAAGGTGTAACGCGCGGCAACATAGGGGTGTGTGCCACGACCGATATCTTGCATCACACCATTCATTTTCTGGGCGCCGTGGGAGATCCCGATGGCAAACACCAGAAACGGCACCAGGATCGAATACGGATCGATCACGTAGCCCATAAGGTGGAAAATGCCCAGCTCCCACGCCACCGCAGCGATCGAACACGCGGTAACCAGCAAGGTGCTGCGCACGCAGCGGGTGTAGGCAAAAATGATTGCCATTGCGATGAACGCTGCGAAGACAAAGAACCCCATCACCTTGCCCAGACCGCTGACCAGGTCCCCGATCAATTGCGCAAAACCGACCACGTGGACGCTGATACGGTCGCTGTCGAACGCGCGTATCTCGTCCAGTCGACGCGCAAATTCCGCCGAGTCCACCAACTTGCCAGTATCCGCGTACTGCTCCAGCAGCGGCACGAACAGCATGCTCGACTGGCCATCGCTGGCCACCAGCGTACCGTTGAGATTGCCTCGCGCCACATTTCGTTTAAGCAGTTCCAATGAGGTCGTCGAACCGTTGTAGTCGTCGGGCATCACTGGTCCACCGACGAAACCTTCGTCGATGACCTCGGTCCAGCGCACTGCCGGCATCCACAAGGACTTCATGTAAGCCCGGTCTACTCCAGGCAGCAGGTAAATTTTGTCGTTGATCTGCTTGAGGGTCTCCAGGTATTCGGCGTCATAGATGTCGCCTTTTTTGTTTTCCACCACCACCCTGACGGCATTGCCAAGACCGCCCAGAGAACCGGCATTGGCGAAGTAATTGCGAATAAACGGATGGGACTGCGGAATCATCTGATTGAAGTTGGCGCCAGTGGTCAACTTCGATGCCTGCCAGCCTAGAAACAGCGTCGCCAGCAATGACAGCACAATTACCAGGGCGCGCGAGTTGAAGATCGTACGCTCCATCAGGTCGCCAGTGTTGCGGTCGAAATCGGCGAAATGGGTGACCACCGGCATATTCTTGAGGCGCGATACCACGACTTTCATGGCTGCTCACCTCGTTGCACTTGCAGGGTTGTCAGAGGATCCTCACGCAGGCCCTGAATGCCGGCATACAGGGTTTTGTCGGCAAGCACCGTGGCATCGGTGTACAGCATCGGCGCACGGGTCTTGCGTAGGGACATCTGGCTGAGATCGGCCGACAGGACGAGCACTTCGCCTTGAGCCGTCAATGCAAAAAAACCTTGCTGCAACGGGTTATAGCCAACCCGCGTGACCAGTTGCTTCAAGGGGCTGCGCAGTGCGCTCCAGGTCTCGCCCTGGTCGTGGCTACCATAAAGAACGCCCCCCAACCCGCCAGCAACGATGACCCGGTCATGGCCGGCGATGCTGAAAAAAGACCCCGTGTGCCCGGTGTCAATTCGGCGAAACTGGCGAGTGTTGACGTCGGCCTTGAACACAATGCCCTGCTCGGAGGTGATGAACAGTTGATCCCCCACCTGGGCAATGGCATTCAGGTGCAAGAACTCCGGGTTATCGATTTGCTGCAGCGCCGGGCGCCAGTGCTTACCGCCATCGTCGCTGGCCACCAAGGTCCCGAAGGGCCCCACCGCCAGTCCGTGAAGGAAGTCGACAAAATGCACGGCGAAAAACGGCAGCACCGGGCCTGCCGCGAAATTGGTTTCAAGTTGCTGAACGAAACTGTCGCGGACCAGGGGATCAAGCCCGGTGCTTTCCTGGTAGTAGTGCTTGAACTGCGTGAGCAACTGACGGCCATCGAACTGTTTGCGCCAGCTTGAGCCACCATCGGTACTGATCAAAATCACACCATCCTGCCCCACCGCCCAGCCCAGGGACGGGGTGAGGAACGACACATCAAGCAGATCGGAACTGACCGGCACCGCCACCTGGCGCCAGTGACCGCCGCCATCACTGCTTTGAAGAATGACACCGCGCATACCCACGGCGACCAGATTGTCACCCGCCCGTGCCATGGCTTGGATCGGCAAATTGGCAAGATCGTCAGCGTGTTGTTCGGCAGGGGTGTCCAGGGGATCAGCAAAGCCTTGAGCGCACACCAGCGGCACACCGTTGCAGGCCGCTGTCAGGCACAACGCCAATGTCACACCTGAGCGTCTGAGCGAGCTGGCGCCATAGCGCAGACGCGCGATTTGTTTTGTGATGAGCCGCCACATACAGGAGTCCTTCTTCTTATTGGTCTTCTCGGCTCAGTCTCTAACGGGCCAAGTGGTTGGCTTCGATTCTAGAGACCTGAGCAGGCATGCCATCGTCGGATACGACGATATTGGCGCAGCCTGACCAAGGATTTTCGATCCACAGCCAAAGGCTCTGGGACGTGGGTGCGAGGGGAGCTTTTCGATTGGATGGGTTTCTTGTAGAAGCGAGCGTGCCCGCGAAAAACCTGAACGCGCTGCGGTATCGTTGACGCCCCGCGCGCGCTGGCTTCTGCAGATATACAAAAAAAGCCCTCGGAGCGTGAGGGCTTTGCAAGCAGGCAAAAAGTCAGAACACGGTTTGCGCGGTAATCGATACCCAGTCACGGTCGTTGAGCATGTAAGGGCCGTTTCCGCTGCCGTAAACCTCCTGCCCGGCTGGCGTCAACGTGGTCGCGCCAGTGTGCGCACGACTGCCGATGTACTCGATCTTCAGTGTGTGCTTGGCCAGATAAGTCGCCGCGACACCGATGGAATACCTGACCGAACCTTGAGCGGTACCACCGAGCATGCCAGGGTTACCATCAAGGCCCACCGTCAGGCTGGTCGGCATACTCATGTTGATGCCGGGTGCGACCTGGTTCCATTCCGGTGTGAACGACAGCGCCAACGCCGTTCCGTTGCGGGTCGAACAGCCGTCCCATTTATCGCCCGCGCACCCGCCGTAACCTTCACCGTTGTACAGCGAACGATTTTTCGAATCGACCGACAGCACACGCGAGTACGCCACTTCAGCGATAAACGTCCCGCTCTCGTACAAAGGCGTGGAACCCAGCGGCACCAGCACGTTGGCAATCACGTTCATCACGTTACCGGTGGCGCCGGTTTCGGGATCATCGGCCACCACACCAGGTGTCGTGTTGAGCGCAGTGCCGTCGCGGTAAGACACTTCCATGCCCAGGCTGCTGTCACCCAGCGGGGTATCGAGGCTGATGCCGTAGAGGTTGACATCCTGGTTGTAGGACAGGAAGTAATTCGGCGCCCCATTTTGCAAGCGCAGCAACGGTGCCCACGGTTGTACCTCATCAAGCTTGCGGTAGAAGAAACTCAGAGTGGTGTCCGGGGTGGCCTGCCAGGTAGCGCTCAGACCAAAGTTATCGTTGATTTTATCTGCTCGCCTGCTCGAACCACGGGGAATGCCAAGCATGCTGTCCTGACCGCTGAACAGGAAATCCGCCGGTGCCAGGAAGGTGCCACCCTGAGGCAGTACGTTCTCTGCGCGCTCCAGAAAGTACTGGAAGCCGACCGTAAGCGACGGGTTCAACTGGGTACTCAGGTTCACCTGGTTGCGTGGAATGAACAACGCCTTGGCCGGGGTGCCGGGCGACGCGGAACCGGCGATCCCGTCGATGGCACCCTGGGAGTAGGAGATGCTCTGGTACGGGAAGAACAACCCATTGCCCCAGTACTGCGTATTGCGCCCCAGGCGGGCGGTGTAATAGTAGTTGTCGAAGGTGTCGGAGTACTGCACAAAGGCGTCGAGCAATCTACCGCCGGAGATGTAGTCGTGCTTCACGCCACTGCGATACTTGCCGTTCGAGTAAGCGGCAATCGACTGGTAGGAGACACCAGGGGCGTAGTCGCCCGGATGGCTGTCGACATTGTCGTCGTAGGCAAAGTCGTGCCAGCCTTGCGCCGAAACCCTAAAGGCAAACTTGTCGTGATAGCTGCCGCCCAGCTCGGTCAGGAGGCTGAAGCGGTTGGTGACGACATCGCCACGGTTCTTGAATTTGTAATCGGACTCATCGTACGCCGGGTTGTTGCCAATCTTGTTATCGACGTCCCGCGCACGAAAGCCCAGGTTGTACGTCACGGTGTTATCAAAGTACCCGTTCCACTCACCGGCCTGGAAAGTGACCGCCTGAGCGGTGGTGGAACAGATTGCAGTGATCACTACGGCAGGCAGCATGGGCAGCCGCATCCGCGCGTTGCAAGACTCTCTCCGACTGACCTTCATCAGTGGCACTCCTTTTGTAATTATTCTTGGAATCTCGATGCTCACCCCGTCTGGACGGATGTGATGCGTATGAATGTCCGAGTCTCGTACGCCCGTGTCGCCCGACTTTCCCGCCAGTCGAAAGCACGACCCAAACAGACCATTCAACGCTACGGTATCGTTGCTGCGAGCCCCATCGTCGGATGCGACGATTTTCCCTTTCCGCATCAGAAAGGCGCGCCTCAAACGCGCCAGAACCAGCCGGTTTTCAATGAAATTCGGGCTCGCCATTCCAGTCGAAACACGTCGGCAAGTCAGTGGAAACCCGAAGTGGGAAGTTCGCGGGACGTTTTTCCAGGAACGAGGCAATTCCTTCCCGCGCATCCAGGGAGCGCCCCCTGTCCTGCACCGCGCGACTGTCCAGTTGATGCGCGGCCATCGGATGCTCCACCGAGCTCATTCGCCAGATCATTTGCCGGGTGACGGCGAGGGAAACCGGGGCGCTGTGCTCGACGAAACTGCGGGCCATGTCCTTGGCCGCGTCCAACAATTTTTCGGGAGCGTGGGTGGAGTGCAGCAGACCTCTGGCCAAGGCTTCGTCAGCATTGACCAGCCGGCCGGAATAACACCACTGCAATGCCGTGGAGATACCCACCGCCTTTGACAGAAACCACGAAGAAGCCGCTTCCGGGACGATCCCGCGGCGCGCAAAAACGAAACCGAATCGTGCCTCACTGGACGCCAGGCGCACGTCCATTGCCAGCTGTAGGGTGGCGCCCACGCCCACCGCCACGCCGTTGACCGCAGCGATGATCGGCTTGAGGCTGCGAAAGATGCGCAAGGTCAGCAAGCCGCCCTCATCGCGAAACACTTCGTCCGCGCCTTCGCTGGTGTCGTAATCGAAACTCCCCGAACCGGCCGAAAGATCGGCCCCGGCACAGAACGCGCGCCCGGCCCCGGTAACAATCACCGCGCGCACACTGTCCGCGCTGTCGGTGTAGTCGAGAGCGGCGATAAATTCATTGACCATCTCGGAGGTGAATGCATTGAGCTTGTCAGGACGATTGAGGTACAGCACCGCGATACCGTCGTCATCGAGCTTGAGGAAAAGGCTGTTGAAGCGAGGGCACATCATGGCTGTGGCTCCTTGCGTAACAAACGGTCGGTTTCAGCGACCAGCAACTCGACAATCTGCGCGGATGCCGGTTCCAGTACCCCTTCGCGCACCAGCTCGGCGCAACGGCTATCGTCGAGACCCAGCAGGTTGCGGGCAATGTCCAGGGTATGCTGGCCCGGGAAAGGCGCAGGACGAATAAGCGGTTCAGGCAGAGGGCCCAGGGCCGGGGTATTTTCGGTGAGCAGCGGCGCATCGAGACCGGGCTGATGCAGCACTTTGAAAAAGTGCCGAGCGCGCAGCTGTGGGTCGTCGGCCAACTGGTCCAGGCGCAGCATGTTGCCTGCTGGCACACCCGACGCCTGGAGCACATCGCGTACCTGGAACGGAGTGCGTTGCGCGGTCCACTGTGCGACGCCAGCCTCCAATTCTTCGGCCTGCAGCAAGCGCCCTGCACGTGTGTTCAAGCGCGCGTCCTTCAACCAGTCAGCGCGCTCCATCGCCAGGCACAGCTGACGCCATTGATGGTCGTTCTGCACGCTAATGGCACACCACTCATCATCACCGTGGCAGCCAAAGACATTGTCCGGAGCGTCGAAGCGGCCGCGATTGCCTTGGGCCGTGAACGCCCCAGGCACAATGGATTCGTGCAGAAAGTCAGTGGCGAGCGTGGCCAGAATAGTTTCTGCCTGACAGACGCTGACGCGCCCTCCTCGTCCGGTTCGTTTGCGCCGCAGCAAGGCCGCTGCAATGGCAGCAGCAGAAACACGCGCTGCAAAATGGTCGGGAAATATGGTGGTACTGTCGCTGTATCCATCGACCTGCTGCGGGTAGCGCCACAACCAGGTCAACCCTGTCGCGGCGCGCACCAACGGGCCGTATCCCATACTCTGGCTTGCCGGCCCGTGGTTACCCAGGGCACTGCTGTCAGCCATGATAATGTCGGGCTTGATCATCGATAGCACGTCATAGCCGATGCCCAGCGACTCCAGGGTACCGGGCTTGAAATTGGACAACACCACATCCGCCTGGACAACCAGTTGCTTGAACACCTCGATGCCACGAGGATCGCGCAGATTCAGACCAAACGACTGCTTGCCACGAGAGCCCTGGGCAAACGAAATGGTCATGGGACGGTTGTCCATCGACTGGCGCAGGCCATCCGGGTAAGCAAGGCTTTCGATTTTGATCACCTCGGCCCCCTGATCGGCCAGCAAGCGACCCAGTTCAGCCCCTGCGACAATCACTCCCAGATCCAGAACCCGCAGGCCACTGAAGGGACGCCGCAAGGTCGCCTTCGAATTACCCGTGGCGGTCGCAGCATTTCGTTGCAGGCAATCGCCCGGCGTGTGCTGGCCCAGCAGGGGCGCCGGACCACGCACGCCCGCCTGTTGGCCGTCGATTTCGAGAAACCCGAACGGCACGCGCCCGCGCGCCTGTTCGCTCAGTGACAGCTCGACGAAACTGTCGCGCGCCCGGAAATGTGGATCTTCCAGCACTTGCGCCGGCGTCGACACGGCGGCGATGGGCACGCCTCTGCGCTGCCCTTCGGCAACCAGTTCGGCGACGTCACGCAAACGAAACAACTCGGCGATCACCGCATTGATTTCGCGAATCACCTTGAAGCGCTTGGCGAGATTGGCATACGACGGATCGGTAAAGGGATGATCGTCCCCCAACCATAGGCTCATGCCCTGCCACTGACGAGGATTGAGCAGGCAGATACGTACGGCACCGTCTCGACACGGGAAGATCGGGTAGCCGTTGCCTATCGGCGGGCGACCACGGGGGGCCAGTTCAAGGGCGCTGCGCCCGCCCGCCGCACTGCCTGTTACCCCCATGCCGGGATCGAGGATCTGCAGGGTCGCTTCGTAAACAGAGAAATCGAAGCACCCACCCAGTCCACCGTTGCTCACATTCCACAGCGCCGCCAACGCAACCCAGGCCGCTTGCAGTGCAGCGGTTTCGTAGGCCAATTCTCCCGGAGGTAACAGCGGCGTGGCACCTTTGAGTCCGGAACGCGCGAGCACCCCACCCATCGCCAGAAGCACTGCATTGCTGGCGGTGAACCCCGCATAGGGCCCGCTGCGGCCAAAATCGGTGAGGCTCAAGGTCACCAGGTCCGGCCTCAATCGCGCTTGCAGGCCGGTCTGCTGCAGCCAGTCAGCGGGTGTCGATTCGAGGAAAATGTCGGCCGTGTCGATCAATGCGCCGAGGCTTTGCACGCCGGTCTGGCTGTCGAGTTCCAGTTCGACGCTGCGCTTGTTGGCGTTGTGGCTGGCAAAGTGCAGGCTGACGCCGTCATGCAACGGCGGCTTCAAGCGCGATGTCAGGCCCCCACGAGGCTCGATCAACAACACCTCGGCACCCAGGTCGGCCAGAAATCGCCCACAGGTCTCCAAATTGCCGTATGTCAGTTCGACGACGCGAACACCGGACAACGGCAGGTTCGATTGCACAGTGGAAGTGTCCATATTGGGGCCCCTTTTCTGATCATGCGCCATCGCCAGGTGCAGCACCTTGCACAACGCAAGGCGTAGCCTGGTACGAGCGAGACAGGGGAAGTATCGGGCAGCGACGGGATCGCAGACCTCATCGTTTCCGACGATTTTCGAGGGTAGATCGGCGATTAACCGGAGAACTGCGGGACAGGTGAATCCAGGTTGTCGATAAAGGCGCGGATTGCGCCATTGAACGCATCGTTACGATCCCCGGCGACCATGTGCCCGGCGCCCTCGACATCGACGCAGCGGGCGTGAGGTATCAAATCGATAAGCTGGCCAGCGGCCTCGCTGCTGACCACATCACTTTGTTTGCCGCGTACCAGCAAGGTCGGCACTCGTACGCGTTGTGCCGCACGCTCCATGCGAGCGGTCATGACTGTCGCATCGATGCGCTTGTCGCCTACCTGAAAGGCCGGGTCCCAGTGCCAGTAAAGGCGCCCGTCCTCGCCTTCTCGCAGGTTCTTCATCAGGCCCTCGCTGGAGCGCGGCGTCGGTCGGTTCGGCAAGTAGCGCGCCACCGCATCCGCGGCCTGCTGGACATTGTCGAAGCCTTTCATGTTGCCTTGCATGAAGTCGCGAATCTGCGCGACCCCCTTGGTGGACATGCGCGGCACCACATCAACCAGTACCAGCGCACGGGCCAGGCCAGACTCGGCTTCACCTACGGTTACCAGCGCGGTCGCGCCACCAAGCGAAGCGCCGATGATCACCGGCGGCTGTTGCAGGGTGGCGACAACTGCTCGCAAGTCCGCAACGAAGGCCTCCAACGAATAATCACCGTCCCGGGCCCAATCACTTTCGCCGTGGCCGCGCAGGTCCAATGACACCACGTGATAACCGGCACGGGTCAGGTCTGCGGCTGCTTGCCCCCATGAATGGCGGGTCTGGCCACCACCGTGCAGCAACACGATGCTTTTCTCGCCAGGGCAGCCACCCACATCGGCAGCCAGGCGCACGCCACGGTCTCCCACAAGAGATGCACGAGCCAGTTTGGTTGAATCAACAAAGGGTACTGAACCTTGTGGTTGCATGTTTCGCCTCAAGCAGTTTTTGTCGTAGTAGGCGAATCGACCCGCGATGTCTTGTGCCATCGCGTAACCGGTATCGGGCAGAAGGCCCTGACAGATCAAGGCTCCCAACACCTCGCCAAGGGCTTGAAACGAGTATCGGCGAGGTCATGAAAGCGGGCATCGTCGTAACCGACGAATCAACCGGCGATGCATTGCGCCAGCTTACCCCCGAGAGCCCGAAGACATCCTTCGACACCTTGTTCGCAGCGGTTTGCTGCGCAGCCCTTAGCCTGGCGGCGCCTCGTGGATTTTGACGAGCATCAGACCGCGATCAAGCCATCGCGACGAGCGATGGCCAAGGCTTCCAGACGGCTTCGAGCGTTGAGTTTTGCGTTGATACTGCGCAAGTGGGTACGGACAGTGCTCTCGGATACGAAGAGTTTTTCTGCCAAGGCAATGTTGCTCTGGCCGCCGGCCAATAGTGCGAGAACCTGCAGTTCCTTGGACGTCAGGTTCGCCGCAGCCTCGCCAGGACAATCGGGCATCTTCAGACCACTGCCCGCTACCAGCCGCTGCGCGAAATCCCTGCGCTGGGCTGCCGCCTGGCTGGCACGCAGGGCCAATGCCAACGCGGCTTTTCCCTCATCGCGGAACGCCTGGATCAACCCGCGTGGTTCGGCAAAATCCAGCGCAGCTTCCATGACCTTCAGCGCCGCATGTTCGTTGTTGCGTTGCTCTAATGCCATGGCCAGCAGAATGCGCAATGTCAACGCCCGGCGCTCACGCCCGGCGGCCAGCGCCTGCTCCAGCGCTTGCGATAATTGCTCGGGCAGGTACTCGATTTTATCTTCTGCCAGACGAACCCGCGCATCCATCAGTTCCCAGGTGTCGTTGTCGCTGGGCAAAAAACTGAAGTCACGAATAAACGCCGCGCCTTCATTACTGTGCAGGGCCTGCAACTGCTCACGGGCCAAATCGACGTCGCCGCGAATCAGCGCACAGCGCACCTCTTCCAGTCTGGCGCAAAACACCAAGCGGGCCATTTTCCCGGCACGTCCCAAACATTCCAGGGATGCCAGCGTCACCTGGGCCTGACCGCTGTCACCGCGCGCCATGAGAATCCGGGCATGGAGCTTGTACGCCAGGATGATCTGATCAAGCAGGCCGGTTTGCCGCAATAACGGCATGTGCAATTCGAGCAGTGCCAGCACCTCATCGCAGCATCCCATCTCGTAGAGCGCCAGCGCCTCCAACATCGCCATCAACGAATTACCGCGCCGCGCCTTACCAGATCCGCAGTCGTGATTAAGCATCTGTTGCAACTGCTCGCGCGCCGCCTCAGGTTGCCCCCTGAAGAGGCAAAGCATGGACCTGATGGACGCCGCATAGGCGTCGACAAAGATACCCGCATGCTTCACCACGCCTTGCGCCAGGCTCTGCTCGGCCTGTGCAAATTTGCCGCAGACTAAATGGGCAAGCGCCACCGTGCAGTTGTTCATACCTTGGGCAAAGGGGTTCGCCGAGTCTTCCTCCAGCCACAGTTCGGCGCGTGCGCTCAGTACCTCGACATGATCGCGGGTACTCAGCCAGGTCAGTTCCAGCGCCTGAACGGTGCGCTCCTGCTCTGCAGCCATCGGCCTTTGCCGCAGATGCTGGACAATTCTGCGAGCGACATCCTGATCGCTGATAAACAATTTCGCCCACGCCAGGGTGAGTTGCAGGCGTGGTGCTTCAGCCAAATGGCCTTCGCTATCCAGCGCCTCCAGCCAACGCGCCAGCGAGCGCATGCGACCGGCGCACAGCAAAGCGTTGTCGTGTTGTGCCAGAAGCCCCAGCAGCAACCGCCGATCCCCCATATGGAAGGCGTGTTCCAGGGCCGGTTCCAGCGCTTGACTGTCGAGCAGGGTCTCCAGCGCCGCGCGATGCAGTTCCCGCACCCGGTGTGCGGCGATGCGCCGGTGCATGCTGCGCAGGACGAACAATAAAGGACGAGGAAAACCAGTGCTGGAGCGCACCAGAAGATCATGCTCGCAGCCCAGCTTGCGTAACATCTGAGCGCTGCCAGGTTGACCGCGCATGCTGTCAATCAGCTCTGGCTGCATAGGGTCTACGGTACTGGCATCCAGTACAAAGGCAAGTAACCCGGGCTCCAGGGCACTGAGCAGCTCTTCTTCAAACCACTCCTGCAGGAGCCGTTGCACATCCAGGACGCTGTCGCCTGGGTCGCTTGCGCACAACAACGCCACCACCGCAGGCCACCCCTCGGTGAAACGCCAAAGCGTCATCAATGCAGCCGCATTCAGAGGTTTTTCTGCTTGGGTAAGAGCTGCACGCAACTCGTCGAGGGTGAACAACATGTCCCCCAGACGCAGTGCCTGGTCATGTCCGGCGCTGATCCCCGGATGAAATGTCTGCAGTGGTCGACGACTGGCGATGACCAGGCGACCTTGCGGCGGGAGGCTGTTCAGGCACTGCTCCAACGCCTCGGTCTCGCGCTTGAGCACCTCATCGGCGTCATCAATGAAAATCACGAACCGCGAACGCGACTTGCCCATCGACGAAAAGCGGGCAAATAGTGACAGCAGGCTTGCACGAATTGAGCCTCCGGCCAGCCTGCCGGTATTGAGTGAAAGCAGGGCTGACTGTGTGCCTGGGGGCAACGCCCGGATAAGTTGCTCGATCAGGACCGACTTACCGCTACCCGCCGGTCCCCGAATCAAAGTCACCTTATGACGTTCGATATTATCAAGCAATGGAATGATCAGTCGAGGACGCACCAAAGGCTGCAGCCGGACCGCGCTAACGGCCAGCAAAGCGTACACGCTATGGAAGTCATAACCCTTACAGCTCTCGTCAGATAAGAGAATAGACATCGCGTTCAGTACTCGGGCGGCAAAGGCTCAGAGCAGTGATCCTGGCCTTTTTTTATTGTTGTGATGCCCTAGGCTAAACCTAATTTAAATAGTTACGCAATTACTCTTAACGTGAAATTATGGAAAAACCGGAACGCGCTTCGCCATAAAGGCCGCGATGCCCTCCTGAAACTCGTCCCGGGCAATCAATTGCCGTTGGCGGTCAGCTTCATAACGCAACTGTTCTTCAAGCGTATGGTCTTGTGCGTTGCGCAAAGATGCCTTGAGTTCTGCGGTGGCATGGCGCGGGGCAGCCCCCAGGCGTGTCGCCAGTTCATGGGCGACCGTCATCAAATCGGCATCTTCGACGCAGGACCAGATCATCCCCCAGGCGGCGGCCTGCTCCGCGCTGATGCGCTCGCCCAGCAACAGCAAGGCCAGTGCCCGCGCCTCACCCAGCATACGCGGTAGCATCCAGGTCATCCCCAAATCGGGGACGATGCCCAGACGCGGAATAAACGGCATCAGAAAACCGGCTGATTTACCGGCAACCACAATATCGGCCGCCAGTGCCAGACTTGCCCCAGCCCCGGCGGCGATACCATTGACGGCAGCCACAATCGGTATCGGCGATGCACGCAACTCCAGAATGAGCGGATTGGACTGTTCAATCATGGCCCGGTAGGTCTCTTCAGCCTGGGACCTGCCGTCACCCTTGGCGAGAATATCGGCCAGGTCCGCGCCGGCACTGAAAGCGCGCCCTGCACCCGTCACGATTAATGCCCTTACCTGCTGTTGGTCCTTCAAATGCGCCAGGATGTGGCGAATTTCTGCCTGCATTGGACCTGTCAGCCCGTTGAGTTTGTCAGGAAGGTTCAGGGTCAATACGCCAACGGTTCCAGCGGCCTGGTAACGAATAAAATGCAAAGACTCGGTCATCGGGGGTAGTCCTTTGTAAGAAGAGAAAGTAACAATCGGGACGCTAATGGACATCGTCCCTGGGATAGAAACGGCCATTGCCTGACGCAAGGTCCACCAGCATCGGCGGCGGCCTGTAGGCTTCGCCCAGGCCCATGTAACGCTCACAGCGTGCCTGTACTTCCCGCAGGCCCAAATCATCGGCGTAGCGCAGGATGCCTGCGTGCCGTGGTGGGAAGCCGATGCCTAGCGCCAGTGCGCGGTCAAGTTCGGCAGCGCTGTCCACCACGGACTCCTGCAAGGCATGCACAGACTCCACGATCATTGGCAGCATCAACCGATCGATGATCTGCGTGTCGTGCAATTGCCGAGCAGTGCCCGACAGCTGTTCGCGCAACAACTGCCGGGCGAGCGGATTGCTTTTGCGTGCTGCGCGCGAGTGATGTTCAAGCGGATGCAGATAGAAACCCGCGCCGCGCTTTTGACCATAAATGCCGGCAGCAAGGAGCACACGAAAAGCGTTGCGCTCGATAGGTGGCATCCGTTCCGGATAGCTGGCGAATATAAGGTCGCAGGACGAAGTCCCGATATCCAACCCCACCACGTCTTCCAGATAGGCCGGTCCCATTGGCCAACCAAACGCCTCTGCGACCCGGTCGATGCGTTCGTAGTCCACGCCATCGGCAAGCAAGCGCAAGAAAGCATGGATGTAAGCCATCAGGATGCGATTAACCAAAAAACCGGGACCATCGCGCACCACGATGGGGGTCTTGCCCATCGCTAGCGCCTGGTTGACTGCCGTCTGTACAGCGTAATCACTGCTCGACCGGCCCCGGATGACTTCGACAAGGGGCATCGCTGGCGCCGGGTTGAAGAAATGCATACCGGCAAAATTTTCCGGACGCTGCAGCGCAGTAGCCAGATCATCGATGCGCAACGAAGAAGTGTTGCTCAGCAACACCGCGTCTTCGGCAAGCAAACCTTCGATTTCGCCGAGCACCTTGTTTTTCAGCCCTAGGTTATCCACCACCGCCTCTATCACTACATTGGCGTGTTCAAAACCTTGGTAGTCCAGCTGTGTGTGAATCGCGCTGCGGATGCTGTTGGCTCGCTCGCTATCGGTGTAGCGTGCCAGCAGCCGCTCAACTTCGCGCATCGACTGCTGCAATGCCGCGGGGCGCACATCCTTGACCCGCACCGGCAGGCCATGCGCGGCACAGGTGTAGGCGATGCCAGTCCCCATAACTCCCGCCCCCACCACGCAGGTTCGCATCAGCAAGTCATTTGATGAGCCGAATGTATCGCGTCGTGACGACTCGAAACAAACACCTGGCGCCTGCTCGCGTTTCAATTCGGGCTCCGGGCCAGACCCGGGTGAAAGGTCTGTTGCTCGGCCGCACGATTGCGCAGCCAGGCTGATGGGCGATAACGCTCACCACAGAGCTCGGCAAAGTGCTCGCAGTTGGCGACGAAAGCAGCAGCCCCGAGGGTATCAATGTATGACAGCACACCACCCGTCCAGCTCGGGAAACCTACCCCCAGCGTCGAGCCAAGATCGGCATCGGCCGCATCGGTGACCACGCCCTCTTCCATACACCGGGCCGATTCAAGCGCCTGGATCGTCAGGAAACGCAAGCGCAATGCTTCCAGGGCGGGCTGTTGCACGGCCACCGGATAATGCCGGGAAAGTTCCGGCCACAGATACTTAGGCCCACCCTCGGGATACTCGTAGAACCCCCGGCCTGACCGACGGCCGGAACGCCCGAACTCATGCACCATGGTTTTCACCAGGTCGATGGCCGCGCCGCGCTGGAAACGCTCGTCCAGCCCCAGTTCGATGGCTTGCCGGTTGACGTTCAACTGCAGCGTCAGTGACACCTCGTCCGCAACCGCAAGCGGACCGACTGGCATACCTGCCTGACGCGCCGCCTGTTCAATCAGGGCTGGCGCCACACCTTCCTTGAGCATCATGAAGCCTTCGTCGACAAAGCTGCCGAACACACGGCTGGTGAAGAATCCAGGGCTGTCGTGAACCACAATCGGGGTCTTGCGCAACTGCCCGACAAGATCCATTGCGGCGGCCAGCGTTGCATTGCTGGTGGCCTCTGCGCGAATGATCTCGACCAGAGGCATGCGCTCGACCGGCGAGAAAAAATGCAGGCCAATAAATGTATCGGGACGAGGAAAACCTTTTGCCAAACGAGCAATCGGCAGCGTCGAGGTATTGCTGGCAAACAAGGCACCGGCTGGCATCGCCGCGACGGCCTTGGCCGTGACATCCGCCTTGACAGCCAAGTCCTCGAACACGGCTTCGATAACCCACTCGACATTCGCCAGTTCCGCATAATCGGCGGTTGGCCGAATGCGCGCCAATGCTTCATCAGCTTTACTCTGAGCCAGTTGGCCGCGCTCAATCTGACGAGCAAGATCTCCGGCCAACCGGGTGTGAGCGGCCCGGGCCTGCTCCAGGGACGTATCCAATAGCACCACGTCCATGCCCGCCAATGCGGCGACACGCGCAATACCAGCACCCATCTGCCCAGCACCCAACACGCCAATACGGCTGAATTGGCGGCTATCGAAACTTGCCGGGCGCCGCACCAATTTCTCGGCCGCCGACTTGTTGATGAATTGGGTACGAATCAAATTGCGCGACACCGGGTTGGTCAGCAATTGCGCGAAATAATTGCGCTCAATGCACAGCCCCGTGTCGATATCGACGACCATACCCTCACTGACACAGGACAGAATCGCCAACGGTGCCGGGTAGTTGCCGCGTGACGCCACATGCGCCTGAAGGATCTTTGCGGTCAATGGTCCATGGGGATACGCCAGCGTCGCGAGATCGCGTGATTTCCAGCCTTTGCGATCCCAGGGCTGACAAGCATCCGGATTGACCAGTACCCAGGCTTTCGCACGGGAAACTACTTCTTCGGGGGAAGCCAACTCATCGACAATACCGAGTTTGAGCGCTTGCTCCGGCCCGACTGGCTTGCCATCAAGTAACATTGGCAGTGCTTGCGCGACACCGATCAACCGCGCCAGACGCTGAGTACCACCACCACCAGGCAGTAGACCAACAGTCACTTCAGGTAGACCGATCAGCGCATCGGGAGCATTGCTCAGCACCCGATAGTGCGTGCCCAACGCCAGTTCCAGACCACCACCCAAGGCCAGTCCGCCGATGGCTGTAGCAACAGGCTTGCCCAGTGTTTCGATACGTCGCGTCAGATTCTGCAAGTACGCACTTTGGTCACGCGCCTCGACTTTACTGGTGCCTCGTTCGAACGCTTCGACCAGTGCCATCAGGTCGGCGCCAGCGATAAATCCGCGTGTTTTGGCCGAATGGATCACCACACCTTTGACCACGTCATCGCCGGCCAACTGAGTGAACAGCGCAACCAACTCGCGTTGCAACTGCGGGGTGAGGATGTTCAGGCTACGACCCGGCACGTTGATACCGATCAGCGCGACGCCGTCTTCGACTCTGTACTCGATGGTTTCCATGGGTAATTCACTCCTGCCCTCAAATTCGCTCGATGACGGTTGCCGTAGCCATGCCAGCCGCCGCACACAATGTGATCAGCGCACGCTTGCCGCCGCGCCGCTCCAGTTCATCCAGTGCCGTGCCGACCAGCATGGCGCCAGTGGCGCCAAGGGGATGGCCCATCGCGATGGAGCCGCCATTGACGTTGATTCGCCCATGCTCGACGCCGGTATCCTGCATGAAGCGCATCACCACAGAAGCGAAGGCTTCATTGACTTCGAACAGGTCGATATCGTCAAAACCGAGGCCCAGGCGCTGCAGTAATTTCGCACTGCACGGCGCGGGGCCGGTCAGCATTATGGTCGGTTCGCTGCCAATGGACTGGAAGCCGAGAATGCGTCCTCTCGGAACGAGGCCGCTGCGCTGGCCGAAGCCGCGACTGCCAATCAATACCGCACTGGCGCCGTCAACAATGCCTGAAGAGTTGCCACCGGTATGGACATGCGCAATGCGTTCCACCTCGGGATAACGCTGCAGCGCCAGAGCGTCATAGCCTGACTCGCCCATTGCAGTGAACGCCGCCTTCAACTTGGCCAGATCTTCAAGTCGCGTGCCGGGACGCATGTGCTCGTCTTGCCTGAGCAGCACTTCACCGATCACATCGCGCACCGGCACCACCGAGCGAGCGAAGTAGCCCTGTTCCCATGCGTGTGCGGCCCGGCGCTGACTCTCCACAGCGAAGCTGTCAACGTCCTGACGGCTGTAGCCATCGAGGGTCGCGATCAGGTCGGCGCCGATCCCTTGCGGTGTGTAGTAGGACTTCCAGTTGGTTTGTGGGTCGGCATACCAAGGGCCGCCATCCCCTCCCATCGGCGTGCGGGACATCGACTCCACACCACCAGCCACAATCGCATCGGCTTGCCCCATGGCGACCACGGCGGCGGCGAGGTTGACCGACTCCAGTGCCGAGGCACAAAAGCGGTTGATCTGCTGACCCGGCACCGCCTGGTCGTAGTCGGCGACGATGGCGGCAAGACGTCCCAGGTTGGCCCCTTGCTCGCCGATGGGCGCGACACAACCAAGGATGACATCGCCCACTTCAGTGGTGTCCAGGCGATTGCGCTCACGCAGTGCGATCAGGGTTTGCGCGGCCAATTGGACTGGGGTGATTTGAGCCAGTGCTCCGTCCAGGCGCCCCCTGCCACGGGGCGTTCGGATGTGGTCGTAAATGTATGCGTCGGTCACAGGGCGACTCCGATTCAATACGTCAATGTGCTCCCGGCTGGGAGCGAACGCTTCACATGCTAGCGCCACGCTCTTTCCGCGCCGTCGTCGCTTCCGACGATTCCGCCATCGCGAACCAAACCCAACGTTGTGATTTTCATCAGCCGCTCAGCGGTATCTTGCAAAGTCAGCGAACGAGCAATAACCTAACAGCGTTAGTTAACTTCTCAAGCGACCATAACAACAAGCAGAAGGACCACGCGATGAGCACCGAAACTCCAATTCGCTACCAGCGTTTGAGCGACCTGAGCGAAAGCCAGGTCGAGGCGATCCGCGCCATCCCGGCCCATGACGAAGCTGTCTACCACGCGATCCGCGCTACGCGCCCGGTGTCAATGTTTCTTGACGAAGACGTCTTCCAACAAGAGCAGACACGCCTGTTTCGCCGGCTCCCGGTTGCCATCACTCCATCAGCGACGCTCGCTGAGCCTGGCAGCATGCTGGCCCATGATGCCTACGGTATCGCGTTGATCGTGTCTCGCGATCAGCAGGGCGCCGCCCACGTTTTTCTCAACGCCTGCATGCATAAAGGTTCGACCTTGGTGACCAACTGCGAAGCCCATAAGGGTGCGCGAATCACCTGCCCCTACCATGCCTGGTCCTGGCGTCTGGACGGTAGCCTGGCCGGCGTTGCGCGGGGGGAAACGTTCGATTGCCTCGACAAGCAGAAACGCAATCTGGTTGAGCTGCCTTGCAAAGAAGCCGGCGGCATCGTTTGGGCGATTCTGGACCGCAACGCAGAACCGGACTTCAGCCTGTTGAGCGACGACATCCTCTCTGACTTGACTGCGCTTGAGCTGGATCGCCAGCACCTCTACGGTCATAAACAGTTCGACCTCGATTCCAACTGGAAACAAGTCATAGAACCGTTCCTCGAGGGCTATCACGTACAGCGTCTGCACGCCAAGTCAGTCGGCCCGCTGTTTGCTGACGTACCCACCGTCGTCACCCGGCTAGGCGACCATATCCGTCAGGTCTCGGGCAAGCTGGAGTTCGCTCCCGAAGGGCTCGAGAACGAGAAGAACATCCACAAGACCATTACTCATGCGTACCTGTTGTTCCCCAACACCGTGGTCATTACCAGCCCGTATTACATGAGCTTGATGATCGTCATCCCGCTGGCCGCCGGAAAAACCCGAGTGATGTACCACATGCTGACGCTGAACAAAGCCGACAACCCAAAATCCGAGGCGCTCTACAAAACCTCCTACGAAACCGTACTCGGCGTATTCGGCAACGAGGATTTCGTTGCCGCCGAGTATTGCTTCAAGGGTTTGAAAACCGGGGTGCTGGACGATATCGACGTGGTCTATTCAGGCCTGGAGCACTGCATTCTCATGCAGTACGAAACCCTTGAAAAATACATGAACTGACCCTCTGTCCCGCACCGCCGCTGGCACGGGCGGCAGCCGGGCGGGCGATCAGATACGTGCCGGCTAGGGGGGACAATGCATAATAATACCTCTGCCATCCGCTTGTTGACGGTGGATGCGCCTGCGACTAGAACACGCCAACGGATCTCGGATGAGGTCAAGGCGATTCCGCGCGTGCGTTTGCTTGAGCGTTTCAATCAGGCCCGATCCCACGCCCTGACCCTGGTTCACGCCCCCATGGGTTACGGCAAGACGACCTTGCTGCGGCAATTTTTCGTCGCCCGCTCGGCGCACCGCACGTGCCACTGGCTGACGCTGACCGAGCCCGACAACGACATCAACTACTTCGCCCGTCGTCTGGAACTGACGTTTGAAAAGACACCGGGGGATGACCCTACTCACAATGCGTTTGAGCGCCTGGAGGGCGTGCTGCTCAAAGCGCCCTTTTGCCTGTTCCTTGATGAGTTCGAAACCATAACCAATGAAGGTGTCTTGAGCTTTGTGCGCGAACTGCTAAAACGCGTTACCAGTGACAGTGAAATCTTCATTGGGTCGCGCAGCATTCCTGGCGTCGGCGTTCCTCGGCTGCGTGCCAAAGGCGCGATACTAGAGTTCACCGCGCACCAGTTGAGCTTCAGCCATGACGAAGTCCAGCGCTTGCTGATTGAGCGTAGCGGACAGAGCTTGAACGATCATCAACTGGCAATGTTGCATCGCAAGAGTGGTGGCTGGGCGGCGTTTATCGGCTTGTTCAGCGGCACACTGGATGGCCCGGTTTCGGATCAGGAACTGGCTCGACGTATCGGAGTCGGTGGTGCGTCCATGGGCAGTCTGATTTCCCGACAGGTACTCGATGGCTTATCGAGCGAAGTGCGTCAGTTTCTCGAAGACTCCAGTGTCCTGGGTGAGTTTGACGCGGCGGTGTGCGATCACGCCTTGGGCCGCCAAGACAGCCGAGAACACATCGAATACCTGGAACGCCATCAGCTATTCATCAGTCGGCGCGATCCCGAGCGCGATTTGTATCGCTATCACAGCCTTTTCGCCGATCTGCTGCAAAGCGGCATCAGCGCTGATCGTCGCCGCCACATTCAGCGCCGTGCAGCGCAATGGTATGTGTTGCACGGTCGGCCGATTCCAGCAGTCAACCACTTCCTGTTGGCCGACTGCCATGAAGCAGCCATACGCTTGATCGAACAGATTTCACCTGACCTGTTGGCCAAAGGACGCGCTCGTTTACTCCTTCGCTGGCTTGATCAGCTTTCCCCGCAGAGCATCAAAAGCCACCGTGCGCTGACGATCACGTTGAGTTGGGCACTCGGTTTGAGTCGTCGCCACACCGAGACCCAGAGTCATCTGGGTGCGCTGGCCCAAGAAGACGACCTGCCGGTAGAACAGTGCCGCGAAATTCAGGCCATCCGCGCGGTGAGCCTGGCCATGGTGGACCGCACTCACCAAAGTCTGGCGCTGCTCAAGCAGTCACCCGAAATTGTTGCCGACCCTCACCCGCTACGCCAACAGGTGATGTTGCATATCATCATCTACGGGCTGATCGCCGAGAACGATTTTACCGGTGCGCGTAATGCATTGGCACAATCCCTGGCCCTGCCCCTGGAACACAAAGGCAACTTCACCCAGGCCATGGCCAATGGCTTCAGCGCATCCATTGACTTGATCCAAGGGCGCTTGAGCACGGCCCTCGGCCAACTGACTTCAGAGTACGATCTGCCCTCCACTACCCAACCACTCTTTCGCTATCGCAGTCGCAGTCTGAACGACGTAACCCTGGCCATCGCGCTCTACGAACGCAACGAATTGACGCGTTGCCAGAGCCTGCTGACGGAGATCATGCCGTTGATTACCGACAACGGTACGCCTGATCAACTGATCTATGCCCACTTATTGATGGCGCGAATCCACGCCCTCAATCAGGAACCGGCGCTGGCGAACGAATACCTCGACGAACTCGATGCACTGAGCTGCGTGCATGATATTCCGCGCTTGAGCGCCAGCGCCTGGCTCGGGCGTGCCTGGATGGCCTGGAAACAAGGCGATATTGCTGGTGCCCACTATGCCTACCGCCGCGCCACCGTGCATTCTGGCCATAAGGATTCCGGGCTATTGGTGGTTTACCAGCATGAATCAGACTGGGCGCCGCTGCTGCAACTGCGCCTGGCCGTGCAAGGTCGGGTAGCGCCCGGCACCCTCGATCAGTTGCACAGCGCTATCGAAGAGGCAAAGCGCTGTGGGCGTATTCGTCGCAGCCTGGAGCTGCAGCTTTTGCTGGTTCGCGCCCATCTCACCCTCGATTCAAACGACGACCGCGCCATGGCTCTGATCGCCGCGCCCCTGCGTCATGCCATCGATCAAGGCTACAGTCGACTGTTTCTGGATGAAGGGGCGGACATCTGTCGCATGGCATTGCGCTGGTGCGAGACCAACCGCGCGTTGCTGCGAAACGACAGTGGTCATGACTCGCTCCTGGAGTCCTTCATGGCTCAATTGGGCCATGCCCTGGCCTGCGAAACACGACAATCCCAAGAGGATGTGATCTTGTCGCCCCGAGAGGTCGAAGTGTTGGCGCTCCTGGAAACGGGCCTGCGCAACACCGAGATTGCCAACAAGCTGTTCGTTTCGGAAACCACCGTGCGTACGCACTTGCGCAATATCAGCGCCAAGCTCGGCGCCCATAGCCGCACCGAGGCGGTATCACTGGCACGGCATATGAAACTGCTGTGAAAAGTGCTTGATATCGGCGGCGCCACTTGCAGTACCGCCGACACCTGCCAGCCCGATCAGCGTTTGCGATCATCCAAGCCCAATTTTCGCCCGACAATTTCCTTCATGATCTCACTGGTGCCGGCAAAGATCCGGGTGATGCGCGCATCCCGATACATGCGGCAGATGCGGTATTCCTCCATATAGCCGGCCCCCCCAAACAGCTGCAGGCATTCGTCTATGACCTTGCCTTCCAGCTCGGTGGTGAGCAATTTGATCTGCGCCGCCACTTCACTGCTCAGTTGCTTTTTGTTGTGCAGCAGCACGCATTGGTCAAGAAACGTCTGGACCGCATCGAGTTGCGAACGCATGTCAGCCATTTTGAACCGCGAGTTCTGGAAGCTGCCGACTGTCACACCAAAGGCACGGCGTTCCCGAATGTATTCCAGTGTCAGATCGAACGCAGTTTGCGCACTCGCCATTGACATCACCGAGCCGGTCAGGCGCTCCTCGGCCAGGCCCTGCATCATGTAGGTGAATCCCTGTGTCGGGTCGCCCAGCACATTGGCCTTGGGCACTTTCACATCCTGGAAAAACAGCTCCGCGGTGTCCTGGGCGTCCAGCCCCATCTTGTGCAGTTTCTGCCCACGACTGAAGCCCGGCATGTCGGCCTCCACCAGGAACAGACCAATGCCATAGCGGGCGTCCGGTACGGTACGGGCAGCTACCAGGATCAGGTCAGCAGTCAAACCATTGGAGATATAGGTCTTGGAGCCGTTCAGTAGCCAATGATCGCCCTTGTCCTCAGCGCGCATTTTCATCCCCGCCAGGTCAGAGCCGGCACCGGGCTCGGTCATGGCCACGGCAAGTACGGTTTCCCCGCTGATGCAGTCAGGCAAGAAACGAGCCTTTTGCTCTGCGCTGCCGAAATGACCGATGTAGGGCGCCACCAGGCGCGAGTGCAGCTGCATGTAGAAACCCACCTCGCCGTAGCGCACGTTCTCCTCATACAGGATCTGGTCGTAACGAAAATCCTCGATGCCCAGGCCGCCGTATTCTTCCGGTGCCCACATCAGCAAATAGCCCTGTTCGCCCAGTCCGCGCCAGGCTTGTTTGTCCACCTGCCCGGCCTTTCGCCAACCTTCGGCACGAGGACCTACTTCGCCCTGGATGTAGCGGCGTACGCTGTCTCGGAACTGCTCATGCTCAGTGTCAAAAATGACCCGTGGCATCATGCTCGCGATCTCCTGAATCATTGTTGTCATAGGGCTCAGTATTGCGAAGCCGGCATGTGCACGACCATGCCTTCCATGTCGCCAGTGACTATCACCTGGCAGCCCAGGCGGCTGGTAGCCTGCGGCTCGGAGACGCATTCGAGCATCTCTCTTTCTGTGCGACCGGGCGCCGACACTCGGCCATAGTCCGCTTCAGCCAGGTAACAATGGCAAGTTGCGCAACTGCACGAGCCGCCGCATTCACCTAGGATGCCGTCGATGCCATTGGCCAGTGCCACTTGCATCAGACTGCTGCCCGCTGCCGCTTGTACTTCATAGGACGAACCGTCGTGGGCGACGAAAGTAATCAGTGGCATGAACTGGCCTCTTGGGTAAAACAGTTCTGGATATCAATCGATTCGTCGGCCAACAGGCTCGGATCGGCACTGCGACCCTCGGCCAGGAAGCGCTTGGTAAAGGTGAATTCTTTGGGGCGATTGATCGCATCCACCGCCAGCAATCGCGCACCGCAAAAATAGAAGGCAGAGAAACTGCGTCCCTGAAGACTGTCACCCCGCAGCACGACACGGTCGTAGCCGTTGGAGAGCCCGGCGATCTGCAGCTTGAGGTCGTACTGATCAGACCAGAACCATGGCAGCACCTTGTAGGCAGTCGGCTTGCCGCAAATGTCTTGCGCGGCGACACGGGCCTGGTCTGTTGCGTTCTGCACCGACTCCAGGCGCAGTGAGGTGTTGTAGATTGGGTTGTGATGATAGGTGCAGTCGCCCACGGCGTAGACATTCTCGCAGGCGGTGCGGGCGTGCTCATCCACCGCGATACCATTCGGGCAATCCAGGCCCAACTGGCGCGCCAGCTCAACATTGGGCAACACGCCGATGCCGACCACGATCAGGTCTGCCAGCAGACGCTGTCCATCTGCCAATTGCACGGCGGTCTGCTCGCCCTCGGCGTTGAGGCACTCGATACTAGCGTCCAGTAAGAACTCGACACCCTCTTCACGGTGCACCCGCATGTAAAACGCCGAGACTTCGGCCGCAGTAACCCGCTGGAGTATCCGTGACTGGGCCTCGATTACGGTGACGTACATCCCCTGCTTGCGCAACGAAGCGGCTGTCTCCAGACCGATGTAGCCACCACCGATAATCACCGCATGACCGCCGGGACGAATGAATGTGCGTATTTTCAGTACGTCTTCGCGGTCTCGCAGGTAACACACCGCAGGGAGCTCTGCGCCAGGCAGGATCAGGCGTCTCACGTCCGCCCCCGTGGCCAGGATCAAGTGGCTGTAAAACAATTGCTCGCCATTGTCACATTGCACGCTGCGCCGTTGTGCATCGATCGCGGTGACCCGCGTGGCCGTTCGCACTTCAATGGCCTGCTTGGCATAGAATTCGGACGGCCGAATGAACAAGTCTTGATCGCAGGCGCCGACACACAGCGACGCCTTGGACAACGGTGGCCGGTGATAAGGCAAAGTCCGCTCGCTGGAGATTATCGTAATCGCTCCAGCAAAGCCTTCCTGGCGCAGACTCGCCGCGGCCTGGGCGCCGGCGTGGCTGCCGCCGACGATGATGCAGTGAGAAGGGTTCGACATAACAGTTTCCTCTTCGGCAAAGCCGACGTTAAAGATCGTCGCGGCTGAACAAAGCAGAACTGACGGTCGGAGCACCCGGCCCACCCGTCATCAGGCAGATCTTGGCGTCCGCCACCGGGTTGGCCGACTCGCCACGCAGCACGCGCACCGCTTCTACAGCCATGCCAATGCCATGGACGAAACCGTGAGCAAAGTTGCCGCCCGCGGTGTTCACGGGCAACCCGCCGCCGGGAGCGATCAAGTTGTCGAAACGGATAAATTCGGCGGCATTTTCATAGTTGCAAAAGCCATGGTCGATCAACGACGCCACGCCTTGGGCACTGAAGTTTTCATAAAGCTGAACCACGTCGACATCCGCCGGAGTGATTCCGGTCTGCTCCCACAGTCGCCTGGCGATCGGTTTAAATCCCGCCGAGGCGTAATCCTGATCGTTCTCGCACAAGTCACCCCAGCCTTTGGCAGTGCCGTTGGCAACCCCCAGCAAACGTACCGGCGGCTTGCGCAAGTCGCGTGCGCGCTCGGTGGAGACCAGTAGCAACGCACCAGCACCATCGTTTTCGCGGGAACAATCGAACAGGCGAAAGGGTTCGGCAATCCAGCGGCCTTCGCGGTAAGCCTGCAGATCCAGCGGCTGCCCGTAGGCCGTGGCATCCGGGTTGCGAGAGCCGTGGTAATAGGAGGCGCGGACCAGCTCCTCTGCCACCGAAGGCCGCACACCGTGGAACTCATACAGGCGTCGCGCACGCAACGCGCAGATCTGCGCTGGCGACAACAGGCCGGCACCGATCAAGTGGTCGTTGAGGTGGTGGCGCATCACCGCAGCAGACAGGCGCCCGCTGTTGTCCTGCACCAGTGCACGAAACACCACCACTGCGGTTGCCTGCCCAGTCGCAATGGCAGAGGCCGCCAGACCGAACGCGCCAGCGATACCGCCGCCACCGCCACCCCACATTTGTGCGTTGAGGCGCAGCTCTTGCGTACCCAGGTCCGACATCAGCCGCACCGGCTCATTGTTATCGTCACCGTAGGAGACAAAACCGTCGATCAACGCGGGGGCGAATCCCGCGTCCTCACAGGCATCGATAATCGCTCCGATCAATACGCCCTGTTCTGGCAGAGGCGCCTTGCCTCGCTTGTATTGACGCAGGCCAACGCCCGCGACCGAGACCGCATTGCGAAAGTTTGCACTGGACATGTCAGACGCCCTCTACCGTGGCTGTTCGAGGCGTTTCGAGCGGGATCCAGCGTATCGACAGCAACGCTTCGCCTTCGAATTCGGAGTGGTGCGTGCGGCCTGTCACTGGCATGCCAATGAACGGCTCCACACTGGAGCTATCCAGGGTGCCCAACAGCCGCTTGCCTTCCACGTCATCGAGTTCGACCACGACACTGATGTAGGGCATTGGCAGATCGCGTGGTCCGCCGAAATCGTACCAGGAGCGAGTCCAGCTGTAGATCCGGCCCTGCGGCTCAACTTCATGCCATTGCTGGTCCCAACTGCCGCACTCACCGCAGCGCCACACTGCCGGCCAGTGCCACTGGCTGCAGCCTGCGCATCGCTGCATTTTCAATTTGCCTTGGGCAAGCGCTACCCAGTACTCGCCATCGGCGCCTATACCTTTCACTGTGCGTCACTCCTTATTCTTGTTATCAGTCACTGGTTCAAAGTCCCAATACGGTCTTCGCCAGGATGTTTCGCTGAATCTCGTTGGAGCCGGCATAGATGGTCCCGGCGCGCTCATTGAAGTAGCGCAAGGGTGCAAGGGCCGCGGCGCGTCCGCCTGAAAAGGCGTCGCTGCGATGAGCTCGCAGCACCGGTCCGCCGGGATGTCCTGCCTGAGGTTGAAATGCCGTCGAATAATGTCCGGCGGCATCAAGACCCAGTTCTGTAACGGCTTGCTGCAGTTCGGTGCCGAGGATTTTCAGTACTGAAGCCGAAGCACCGGGCGACTCGCCACGGGTGAGGCGGGAAAGCGTTTCGAGTTCGTAAAGCTCAAGGGCATTGACCTGGCATTCGACGTCGGCCAGCCGCGACATGAACAGGGGATCGTCCGCCAGGCAGCCCCCCTGATCCGACGGTGCTTGTAGCGCCAGCTGGCGCAGTTCGCGCAGCCTGACATGCATCAATGGTGCGTAGGCCGCGCCACCGCGTTCGAACTCCAGCAGGTACTTGGCTACCGTCCAGCCCGCACCGATCTTGCCGACCGCATTGGTTTTAGGGACTCGTACATCGGTGAAAATGATCTCGTTCTGAATATGTTCGCCGGTGAGCGAAACAATCGGGCGTACGTCGATACCGGGGCTGCCCATTTCGATCAGCAGAAAGGTAATGCCCTTTTGTGGGCGATCCTCACGGGACGTACGCACCAGGCAGAAGACCCAGTTGGCGACATGCGCGTGGGTACTCCAGAGCTTGCTGCCATTGCAGACGAATGTGTCGCCCTCGTCCACGGCAGTCATATTCAACGCCGCCAGATCTGAGCCAGCCCCTGGTTCCGAATAACCCTGACACCAAAAATGTTCGCCGCTGAGCATACGTGGCAGAAAAAAGGTTTTTTGCTCGGCCGTGCCGAACGCAATCAGCGCCGGTGCGCACATCTGTATTCCCATGGGTGACACCGGCGGTGCCCCGGCATAAGCCTTTTCCTGAGCGAAGATGTAATGTTGGGCGACACTCCAGTCGCAGCCACCCGACTCTACCGGCCATGAAGGCGCCAGCCAGCCCTGTGCGAGCAGCTTGCGCTGCCAGCGCAAGCACAGCTCGTGATCGCCGTAGACGCTGGTCATGAAGCGACCAGCATTACGCAGTTCATCGGTCAACTCGCGCTCGAAGAATTGAATGACCTCTTGGCGAAAAGCATTATCTTGCGCGGTCCAGGCAATGTTCATTTTTTGTCTCCGGCGTGCTGAGTCGGCGCCCAGCGTGGCGCGCGTTTCTCGGCGAATGCCCGCGGACCTTCCAATACATCCGCGCTGCGGAACAGTGCACGAACAGCCGGTGAGCGCATCTGGGCGGCATAGGATTGTTCTGTCGCGCCATCCTCCAGACCATTGCGCACCAACGCTTTGGAAGCCCGAATGGACATCGGGCTGCATGCAACAATCTGGTCGGCCCATTGCAACGCAGCAGCCATCAGCTCGCTCGCGGGCACCACCTGGTTGACCAGGCCTAACGTCTGCGCCTCTTGTGCTTTCACACTTCGGCCAGTGAGGATCATGCCCATCGCCTGCTTGAGGCCGATCTGCTGCGGTAAGCGCAACAGCCCACCCGCCAGCGCGGCGAGACCGACCCTGGGCTCTGGCAAGGCAAACGACGCGTGTTCTGCAGCGATGATCAAGTCACATACCAGGGCGATCTCGAAACCGCCGCCCATGGCGCTGCCATTTACGGCTGCGATAACCGGTTTGTTCAGGTCAAAACGCGAGGTCAGACCGGCAAAACCGGATAGCGGTACTTCGATCTGCCCACCTTGCGCCATGACATTGGCGGTGTACTTCAAGTCGTTGCCCGCGCAGAACGCACGCTCTCCGGCGCCGGTGAGGATCGCGACCCACTGCTCAGGGTCGTTGGCGAAATCGTCGAATATCTGAGCGAACTCGGCATTGGCATCCCGGTGCAATGCGTTCATTTGCTCGGGGCGGTTAATGGTCACGACAGTCACGTGGCCGCGTCGCTCCACCTGGGCATAACGGTAGGTCGGACGAGCGGCATCCCCGAATCGCCAGGTCGGCTTGCCGAAAACATCGGTGCTGACAACGCCGTCGATGCCAACCGCGCTGGACTCCAGCGACACCAACAGGTTCAGCGTTTGCGGGTCGTCTGCACAGACTCGCGCCAATGTGCGCGCGCCCTCCGGCGTGCGCAGGACCAGTACGCCCTGATAGGGCTGACCGTCACGGCCATACAGCACGGTGTAGGTTTCGATCGTCGCGGGCCCGCTGTAGGTGTCCACAAAATCGGGCGCCGTGGCGGGCAAGGGTTCGCCGAGCACTGGCGGAGCCGATAGCTGCGATGGCTGACGGCCCAGAACCAGCGTCTGGTGCTTGGTAACAAACCCGCCCTGCCCATACAGCAGGCCACACCCTTGCACGCGGGCGCGCAATGCCCGGACCATGCTGCACGTGGCATGCCCCATGTATTCGTTCAAAGGGCCACCGAAGAAACTGAGCCCGCCTGCGACTGTAGGCTCGGGCGATGCATCAAGGTTCATGCCCAGATTGGCCAAGGCCATTTTCGGCACGATCGGGAAGCAACTGTAGAGCTCCATCAGGTCGAATGCCGATGCTTGCCCTCCGGCAATTGCCACGGCAGCCGCGAGAACACGCTCTTGTGCTGCACTGCGGCTGAAGTCGGCGCGATCAAGAAAATCATCGGGCTCGCTGGCGTTGGCACCGCCCCAGATATAGATCAATTGATCTTCGGGCACGCCCAGTTCCAACGCTTTAGCCAGGCTGGTCACCAGGATTGCCGATGCCTGATTGACGTTCGGGTTGGCCATCATCCACTTCGAGTAAGGCCAGCAAATTAGGCGGTTTTCTTCGCCATGTTCGGCGATGGCCGCCGCCGAAGGAGCATCGCGCAACCACGCGTTAGGGTTACCTGTCGCGACCTGCGCATAACGGGCCCACAAGTGCGCTGATTGTTCACGCCCTTGTGCGGGAGTGACGCCCTGGCGTGCCTGCCAGGCCATTTCGTACAGCGGATACATCTGTGCAGGATCACGAATTCCCAAAGCCTTCGCCAGCGGACGAATCGTAATCGAGTCATTGGCGAACCGGCAGGCCCGGTCTTTATCCGCAATCGCCGTCCAATCAAGGCGCAGCTTCTGTTTACGTGCCTTATTCAGCGAACTCATCGCCTCGCCCCCGACGATCAGCGAGGTCAGCCCCTGCCCGCTTGCAATGCGCAAGGCGGCCTCGTGAAGCAGGCGCACCGGTGTTTCGCCACCCATGGACGCGTTGACCTGACGCGAGGGCGCAATGCCCAAACGCTCGCATAAAGTGGCGACGGGATTTTCGTAGCGCCAGCTGACAAAACCGACGACTTCCACGGATTCGACCTGTGCCAGCACGCGGGTACCGGCATCTTGTTCGGCCTTGACCGCAGCCTCTTGCATGAGCGCTAGCGGCTCAAGCGCCTGCTGTAGTTCAAGGGGACGATCGACGTATTCACCGACCCCGATAATTACCGCGGTGGTAGCTGGATTCAGCATCTGCAGCTCCTCGAAACAGCGGGGCGTGGCCCTTTTATTGTTCTGGCTTTCGCTGCGCCTTTTGGCAGGAAGGGCAGCGATGAAATTAATCTAACAGCATTAGTTAGGCTTTGAAAACCCCCTCCTTCTTTTAGCTATTAATAGCCTTAATTTAGGTTTTTTTTCGATTGACGAGACCTTTTCACCTAATTACATTAGGTAAATAGACCCCCCGTTACAGCCGCTTTCCGCCTTGTCGGGGCGAGCCCACACAACAACAAAAGCCAGAAAAGGAGTCTTCCATGTCCCTCGCCCCCCAAATGACCATCGGCGCCGAGCCGCTCACCACTGAACGCCTGCTGGAAGTCATCAACCCGGCAACTACTGAAGTCATCGGTCATGCCCCTGACGCCGGCCAGTTGGAGCTGGATCATGCCGTCGCCTGTGCGCGCAAAGCCTTTCCTATCTGGAAGGCAACCTCCCATGCACAGCGCCGCGAACGGCTCAACGCTTTCGCCAAACGTATGGTGGAACACGTCGACGAACTGGCCGCGCTGTTCACCCTGGAACATGGTCGTCCGCTGGCAATGGCCAAGGAGGAAATTCTCGGTGCGGCCTTCTGGATTCGCGGCATCGGCCAGCTGGAAATTCCGACAGAAATCGTCGAGGAAACTGAAACCCGCCGGGTGGAAGTCCATCACGAACCATTGGGCGTGGTCTGCGCGCTGGTGCCGTGGAATTTCCCCGTCCTGTTGGCGGCCTGGAAGATTTCCCATGCGCTGATCACCGGCAATACCATCGTCCTCAAACCCTCGCCGTTCACGCCACTCACCACGCTGCGGCTAGGCGAACTGACCCATGACATCTTTCCCGCTGGCGTGCTGAATATCATCAGCGGCGGTGACCACCTCGGCCCGCTGATGACCGCCCACAAAGGTTTTGCCAAGATCTCCTTCACCGGTTCTACCGCCACCGGGCGCAGAATCATGGAAACCGCCGCCAAAGACCTGAAGCGCATCACTCTGGAGCTGGGTGGGAACGACGCAGCGATAGTCCTGCCCGACGTGGATGTCGATGCAATCGCGATGAAGTTGTTCATGGGCGCATTCTTCAACAGCGGGCAGGTCTGCGTAGCCTGCAAACGCCTGTATATCCACGAAGACATCTATGACCGAGTACGCGACAAACTGCACGAACTGGCCCTAACCATGCCAATTGGTGACGGCATGCAGCCAGGCACACTGTTCGGTCCGATCCAGAACCTGCCGCAATACCGCCGAGTGCTGCAGATGCGGGATGAGGCAAGAGCTGCCGGTCTGGTGCTGCTGGAGGGCGCCGCCGTCCCCGAACAAGGCTACTTCATGCCACTGACGCTGGTGGACAATCCACCGGACGACGCGCGAGTCGTCACCGAGGAAGCGTTCGGTCCACTGCTGCCGCTGCTGCGCTTCAGCGATATCGACGATGTCATCGCTCGTGCCAACAACAGCGAATACGGCTTGGCCGGCGCCGTGTGGAGCAATGACGTAGACCAGGCCCTGGCAATCGCCAAGCGCCTGGAGACTGGCACCGTATGGATCAATCAGAACCTGGAGTCTTCCCCTGCGGTGCCATTGGGCGGGCACAAGCAATCGGGTATTGGTGTAGAAAACGGCGTTGCTGGCTTGATGGAGTTCACCCAGGCCAAATCGATTTTTGTTCCTAAATCAGCCTGACACGCCCTCTTATGCCGGTGGCAGTCGCCACCGGTTTCGCTGAATTTCGGAGTCATCCAAATGAATACTCTTTCATCGAAAGCCAGTGCATCCCTGCGCACTGACTTATCGGGGCAACTTGCGTTGGTCACGGGAGCTGGTAGTGGCCTGGGCTCGCGCTTTGCCAGCGTGCTCGCGGCTGCCGGGGCGCGGGTCATCATTTGCGGTCGACGACGCGAACGACTCGAAGAATTGGCAAAAGCCATTATCGATGCAGGTGGCGAAGCGATTGTCGAAGTCATGGACGTACGTAACGCAGCGGCCTTGCGCCAACGCATTGCCGAGCTGACCCAGACCCACGGCATCATCGATATCCTGGTGAACAACGCCGGTGTAGGCACCAGCAGTAGCGCGCTGGAAACTGATATAGAAGCCATGGATCAGCTTTACGCGACCAATGTTCGTGCTCCGTTTATATTGGCCAGCGAAGTCGCACGGATCATGATCACTCGGGAGCGCCCAGGCAAGATTGTCAACATTGCTTCCGTTGGCGCGTTCCACTACAGCCCTGGGATGAATGCCGCTTTCTACTGCGCCTGCAAGGCCGCAGTGGTCCGCATGACCGAAGCCCTGGCGATGGAATGGGCAAGACACGGCATCAACGTCAACGCTATAGCACCAGGATTATTTGAAACCGAAATGACTCAGGCGCCACTGTCTCGGCACCGTGAGCGCATGATCGAGCGCCTACCGCGCAAACGTGTTGGACAGCCTCATCAGTTGGACAGCACATTACTTTACCTGGTGTCACCAGATTCAGCGTTTGTAACCGGGCTTTGTTTGCGCGTGGACGATGCGCAGTATCCCAGATAGTCTGCTGCCGTACCGCCCGGGTATCTGTATAACCGGGACCGTACTCAAGAGCAGCGACTCGTTCCGTATAACGGTCGCCTTGCAGTCTGGAAATGCGCATAGTTCGAAGCGCCATTTGCGCAGCGATCTCAACTTGAATCGAGGTAGTTGATGCCTATCTTACGCCCACTGGCAAAGTAGTCGGTGCTGCCAAGGTTGAACTTCTTGACCGGGTCGGACAGAAGAAATGCGCGATGCGGCCAGTCGACGCCTGAGCTAAATTTGGGCGATCTTCAAGCACGTCTTTCAGATGCTGAAGGCAGTAAACCGCGATACTCTTCTCTTACTTTATATCCTTATAGCGCCCTTCGATCTTGAACGAGCGAAAGGGGAGATTTGTAAACGTCTGCCAAAATCATATTGCATATCGGCGCGTACCGAGCTAACCGAGCAGTCGCGCAGCTGAATCAGTTGTTCAATCGCTTCAAAACTTGACGTCCACTCAGAGCCAGTGGTTTTGTAGGGGTAAAAATACCTACCAATAAAAAGGGTCGCGAGATAAAATGTCGCAACCTCTTGAATTATATGGTCGGGACGGAGTTTTTCGAACACGCCCCCTAGCACCCTATCTTCTTTTCCATACTTCTTGAGAGTTTCCAAAATTTTACTCTGGATTTCTCTAAACTAGTATTTACTTCAGCTCCAGCGGTGTTCTGCTCTACGAGAGTCCAGTAACGCCCATCAAGAGCCGACGTTTTTGTGGGAGGAAAAGTAGGGGGGGGGGCCGTTTCATGGCCAAAATTACAATCAAAGAACTCGAGTCGCTGACCGCCAACGATGCCGGCCGAATCCTCCGGGAGGATGGCAATCTGGCCGGTCGAATCTCAGTCCGTAAGGACGGCGGGTCGAGCTTACGCTGCAATCGTCAAGGCATCCAAGACTCATAATTAGCCCCCCCTTGCGCTTGAGAAAATTTCCGCAACTTAAATCTACATTGCAGATTAGGCCATAAATTAGCCCAAACGGCCAACTTGCAGCCTCTCTATAGAATATTTTTTAATCTTGGTGACACAATGGCTATCAGCCTAACCAGACGTTTATTCCGAGCGCTATAAAACAAAAAGGTTAGAGCGAACTTTCATCAGCAGGCTTAATATAATACGGAATACTAACAATGACATTTCCGCCCACACAAAGTCAAACCGCAACCACTGAGCCATTGAAGCGCCAGTTTAAAATGCATGATGCGTTCACTCTAGCATTTGTTTACATTTCACCGATCGTCGCTCTATATGCTGTTTTCGGACTTATTGTTCAGGCAGCGGGCCCTGCGGGTTGGTGGGTATTCCCCATTGGCTTATGCCTACAATTATTAATCGCACTATCACTAGGTGTAATGGTTTCCCGCTGGCCTCTTCAAGGCGGTAGTTATCAATGGGCGCGCCGCCTACTTGGGGATAACTTAGGTTGGATTACTGGATGGTTTTACATCTGGACACTGATTTTGTTTTTGCATCTAATGGTTATGCCATCGCAAGTTTCCTTCCTGCAGCGTTGGGTATTGATCCGTTTACACCGCTTCATAGGTGTGTTCTGCCACATTACGAACAGAGCGACGCTGCTGTTCACGCACTCATAAGTATTGATGCCTTGAGCAACCAAGGCACGCGCCTCATCACGGCGCCCACGTGCTTTTGAGATTGATCTGCGGGTAAACTACCCTGGGACATCCGCTTCTGCTTACCTGCTCAGTAGCACCTGAAATACCAGATCCTTCCCCCACGGGCCGTGACATTGAGCGCAAGCCCATCCAGTGGTTCCCGCCGAAACGAAAAAAGGACCCGAAGGTCCTGATTTCAGTCGCTATAGAATTCACTGGAACTCTAGTAGCGCAATATTTGGAGCGGGAAACGAGACTCGTATCTGGCGACCGACCCATTGAAAAATAAGGGTTTTCTTTTCTTGCCGAAGCAGGAAAAGACTTAATTCTGGACTCGTTTTTGGGGAGTATCAAGGGCCAAGAAGGGGTGACTCCGGGCTGTGCCATTTCCTTCTATCCATAGCCAACCGGACCGGAAGCGTCCGGTCTGGACAGTTAGGCGATGGTTTACGAGATGACGATGACGCGTCGGTCCGTGAAGGACGGCAGGCTCATCTCTTCACGAGCGAGCACCCGCCGACCGAGTCGATGATGCCCTTTCAGCACCAGCGTAACACGCCCGCCATGTGGACTGCTTGTGCCCAAAATTCTCTGAAATTTAACATCCGCTCCGACCGAGTTGACCTAAACTCGCGATAGATTGGGATGGCAGACTGCATGTACACATTAGTGACCTTCACCATTGCGGAACTGTTCGAAAAGGTATGGGAAACGCCGATGGTCAAATTGGCTCAGGACATCGGTGTGTCTGACGTTGCTGTCGCCAAGGCTTGCCGAAAAGCCGGCATCCCTCTCCCTGGCCGTGGCTACTGGGCGAAGCAGGAAAAGCAGCGACCACGCAAACCCAAGCTTCCTGCTATTGAGGGCGTGATCCAATTCCAAGTTCTCGACCGTGCCCCCCTACCCGCTGCGAATAATGCGGAGACAAACTCACCTACAGTCCAGCGGATGATTGAAGTCCCGTCTCAATTGACCGAGCCCCACGCTCTGGTGAGTCAGTGGTTAAAAAGCGCAAAGGCAGCAAAGCTCAAAGATGGCTACCTCGATTACGCAGGCAAGCGTGTCTTGAATGCAATGATCTCCTCGTCATTGATCGAACGCTGCGCAATCCTGTTCGATGCACTGATCAATGAAGGTGAAGCTGAAGGTTATGCATGGAAGATCAATGCTGAAGGAAAAACCATTGTCACTGTTAACGACGAGCCCATAGCCATGCGACTCGTGGAACGCTTAGACAAACATCCGATACCGCCCCCGCCTCCCCCCAAGCGCCGCCCCGGTGCTCCTTGGGAACCTGATTTTATGTCTCTGCGAAGGCCACAGTTTGAGTGGGCCTCAACGGGTGAGCTGACCTTTCAGATTGAAGCGCGGATGGATTATGGGGAGCGGAAAAATTGGAAGGACACCAAGACCGCACCGCTCGAGAAAAAACTACCTAGCATTTTGTCCGGCCTCACGTCCGCCTCAATCTCCATCAAGGCGCTTCGAGAGAAAGAGGAGGCAAGAAATCGTGAATGGGCTGAAAATGAGAAACGTCGCCTTGAACATGTCCGAGAAGCAGAAACACAGCGTCGTCTCAGGCGGTCACTCGTTAAGCATACGGAGTGCTGGGAACGCGCCGAGCGCTTACGGGCGTTCATAAAGAGTGTTGAAGACAGCCTTAGATCTGCCTCTCTAGCAGACCCCGAAATGGCCCAGAGATGGATTGATTGGGCTCACAAGCAGGCTAACCTCTTAGATCCACTCCAGGAAAATCTCGCACAGATCACCAATTTGGACGTGCAGCTGGAAAGCTGGTTCAGTGGTTCACACTACGGCCAAGTGGAAAAAGGTTGGTGGTCCGAATAAGCGCTGAAAGGAGCATTCCATACCTACCTGCCTGGCTTAAATTCGTCGATTCGCCCGTCTCCCAGGATATGGGCGCCGAAACGCTACCTACCGAACAAAATGATGCCATCGCCGCTCGCATCGAAGCCGCGCTTGTGAAAGCATTGGACTATGAGGGGGATGTGGAGTTGCCGGAGATTGAGGCTGGGGCGCCGACAGTGTCCGACCTCGCGCCTCCCCTAGTTTCGTTAGCGGAACGGGCTCCATCGGAAAACGACTTCGCATCCCAGATGAATCGGCTTTCGGAAACGGAAGAACAGTTCGACGAGCGCCAACGCCGCATGAACAATGCCTATGAACGCTTTGTCGGTGAGCTTACCGCTGTTGAAGCAGACCTAATACTCTCCGACCTCACGTTCGACGGCATCAAATCGATCATCGGACAGGATGCTGATCGCGATCAGCGCTGGCTCCGGATGTTGGTCGCCACCTCCGATCGAAAGCTCCGTCATCTTCACCACGTCGCCCTGCAGGTAGCGATCGCACTCGGCACCAGCGGCAATCTCTTAGCACCTGAGTTCATTACCCGCATTTTGGCATTGGGCCCGACCATACGTCGTGTCACCGGCGCTGCAAAAATCCCTGTAGAGACCATTGTCCTATGGAGCAACACTGCTAACCCGGCGATGGTGGACATATGCAAAAGGCGCCTACGAACCTACGAACACCGCAAAGCGACAGCGACATCGCGCGCGAGGTCATCGCAGCCCATCTCTGCGGAAAGGTGGCAATTCTACAGACCTGTATTGATGAACTTCTTGCCACGGACCGGCCGTACGAGACAGCACTTGCGCTCATGATTGCAGGCTTTTGCGACGGTAGCGTCCACGCTGAGGCGGTTCTGTCTCGCTTCGACGGCACCGAGGGTTTCATTGGCAAGGCCCACTCAACTGCGAGCGATTCGTATGCAAGGAATCTTTGGGTAAAGACTTGGTATGAAAAGATGCTAAATGCCCAACGGCAGGAGGATTTCTGGAGCGCGTCCATTCTGTTTATGAAGATCGTCGATGGCCGTTTTGACATATGGTCCGAAGCCTCGATAGCACCAACAGCCATCTTCACGGCCTTTATGCCGACAATAAGTCGGGAGATCAGCAACAGAGCAATTAAGGTCCAGAAAAAGCGCCAAGAGAAGCTGTTCGGTGAAAAAGCTCCCTCATCTGTAATGTTGAGTTTTGAATAATGAAGTGCGAAGGCAGAGGCGAAAGCGTGGCCGCTTTCGTCGGTAGGTATCGACTTTGCGAGTGGCCGAGATAAGAGCGCAAAGCCCTGCCTCATCGGCATATTTCACGCGCCTTAGGCCAGTACTGGCAACGGCCCCATGCCATAGATATCATCGCCAGCTATTCCCGAAAGTGTGAGCTGATGCCGATTTTGCAAAACCATCGGAAGTCAATGGCACGTCTGTTGATGCGTTGCCTGGTGGACCGCCAGCTGGCACGTCGCGACCTTGCCCAACCCCTGCATATCGTGCTTCCCCGCTGGGACGCCAAACTGGGCGACGCGATCGTTTCTTCATTCTTCTTTCGCGAAGCGCAGAAGCTCGGTGCCCGGCTCACTGTGCTCACCGTACCGGAGCTCGTCGACCTGCATCGGCTCGACTTCGGCGTCGACCGGGTCATCCCCGTCACTTGCCCATCCACGTTGACCGGGATGGGCCAACTGGTACGCGAATTGGGATCGGTAGATGTGTTGGTCCACTTAGTTGGCCGTATCCAGCCCCTCGAGATACTGTTCATTCGCTTGCTTAAACCTGCCCGGGTTTACTCGCTGGACGATGCTTTACACTGCGTCAGCGGCAAACTGGGTGAAGCCACCGCCCAGCTTAACGTGGTCGAGCGCTACGCCCGGGTCCTGCTCGATCTCGGGGCGCCCCGGATCAACCGCGACTATATCGTCCCGCTTCCCGAACGACAGGACGGCAACACCGTCGCGCACATCCTGGTCAATCCCTATGCCAGCCGACCTGACAAAAGCCTTGGGTTTGCCAGAGCGCTATCGCTGGTCCGTGCACTGGCGGATGCCTGGCCGCAGCACCATATTGGCATTCTGTGCAGTCCCGCCAGCCGTGCCGAGGCACTGCGACTCGAGCACGCCATCGCCCGCAGCAACGTCCGGACACTGTTCGAACTGGATACGCCCCGCGCGGTCGCGGGTGCCATCCAGCGGGCCGGGGTGGTTGTCAGCGTCGATACCGCCATTGTCCATATGGCCGTCGGACTTAAAGCGGCATTGGTCGCGATCTATCCAGCCAGTAACTTTTTCAATCCCTGGCTGCCGCCGCTTTCCCCCCGTACCCGGGTTGTCTTCAGCCGCCAGGAACCACGTCAGTACCCGCATACCGGCAGGAAAAACTTGAACGAATTCATTGATGTCGACGTGATTCAACCCGTCGCCGAACTGCTGCAAGAGTCGATCGCTGCGACTCTCGCAGTGGATGCGCATATCGTTTCCGGCCTGGGCGTGGCCACTGGCACCCTTGCCCGCCAGCTGCCCTTGATCAGCCGGTCTTTTCCTGAAGTCGCCGAGTGCCATCCGGGCACGCTGAACCTGCAACTGTCACGACCGTTGCGTTTGATCCATCCTCATCACCGCAGCGCGCCGCTGGCTTGGACTCCGAGCGGACGTACCAAAGAGGTGTTCGACCTATTGCGCATCGAGTTGGAATTCGACCACCTTGCCCACCGCGTGCCGGCCTGGCTATATGTCGCACATGGCTCGCCACACCGGCGGACCTCGACAGTGCACGAGGTGATCGCGACTCGCTTGGAGCTAAACGGGGCCAAACGTTGCCGCGTGCACCTGCCGGCGCATGCAGTGGATCTGGCCTGAATCCTCAGCCACAGCGTTCGATCAAGCGCTCACACTCCCCCAGCCAATAGCCACGATCGGGTTCGATATGCAGGAAGATGCGTGACAGCAGGGTTCCCTCGCCAAGGAATTCCGCCACCGACTCATCGCGTGTCGCTGTCCGCTTGAACCAGGTGTTGTACAGCTTGAGCAGACTCACGTCGCGTAGCAGGAAGTCGCTCACGCCAATGTCCGTGCGCCTCATCACCGCGCAACTGTCGAAGTTGTACAGCGGTCGATAACCCGGGTCGCATACCGAGGGCGAAATTGGCACCAGCTGGTGCGGCGACCTGGCGACAATCTCCTTGATCCCTCCCGGGTTGCCCCAGGCATGTTTCTCGACGGCGAGCCCGGACGCCAGTGCCTCAGCGAGATGGGCATTTCCCGGCAGTGAGGCGAACAGGCATTCGCTGTGCCAGTGCAGTCGCTCGTCGAGTCCCGTCGGGAACAGCAGCGAGGTCGGGTCGCGCAGTAGGATGCTGTCCGCGTCGATCCATGCACCGCCATGGCGATGCACGTAGGCCATGCGGATGAAGTCGCTCCTGGCGACGATCGCCTCGATCCCCTTGTCCATGTTGAAGGTCAGCGGCTCGAAGCGCCAAACCTTGCCGAGGATAGAAGCATCTATGCAATGCTCCAGGCTGTCCGGGGTTAGCAGGGTGAAATGGTTCCCCAGCGCCCGCTGCATGGAGACCAGGGCCAAGGCGATCCACGGCGGCATGCTCTGCCCCGCCGCCGTTTCCCAGTAGCTCACGTAGTTCACACGCACAACGGGGCCCTCTTTGCCTTCACGCCGCTACTACCAAGCAGCCCATGGTCCTCCAGGTAATGCCGCAGCAGCGTCAGCGAGGGTATGCATTCGGCCTGGCGCAGGAACTCGTTTCCGAGAGCCGCCTTGTACAGCCGCAACCAATTGGCCGCCGGCACTCGCGCCAGGAATGACGGCAAGGCTTGGTAGTTGTTCGTCGAAAACAGTAGACGCAACGTGCGCAGGATGGGTTGGTAATCCACGGCTCCAAGCAGTTTGGCCAATGTGTCGTCCAGCTGATGGCTGATTTCCACCATGTTCAGGCGCTCCTCGACGGTGGCATCCGCCAGGGCGACCCGCGGATCGATGGCAACCGGGTAGATCGCCTGGAACGAGCGGGCACCGGCTAGCAGAGACTCACGCAACACCTTGTCGGCGGTCGATCCCGTCACCAGCACATCGTCGCCGAAGATGACGTGCACGCCGCTCCAGCGATAGAAGTTCTCCGCGGGTATCACATGGTCCTGGACAAGATTGACCCGCTCGCGCTCTTCAGTACTCAGGCTCGCGTAGTTCTCGCAAGGAGGGGCGATGCGCGGCAGCTTGACGTTGATCAGGGTGGGCAGCCCCATATGGGCGAGCTTGACGTTTATCTCCTCAACCACGATGTCGTAGAGCACGTTGGCCGTCGAAGGCACGTTGCGCCAGCCAGTGGTCATCAGCACCACATTGTCGTTGAGCTCCCGCGCGCTGGTGAACAGCCGTGCCCAGTGCGATGCCGGGTCATCCAGCTGCCGCGCCAGATAGTTGATCACCAGGCCGGCGAGAAAACGGATGTCCTTCTGGCTGCCGTACTTGGCACGGCTGTAGATGGCTGTGAGCGCGGAGGCGCTTGCGCCACTACTCATGTCGCGGAATCCGTTGGTGCCGTCGGGCGTCAGACAGTTCAGGGCATGACCACCGAGCACCGCGACATAGCTGTCCATATCGATCAGGTCTTGCGCAAGCAAGCCGCCAGCGAACGCGCGCAGACCTCCATTCACGTCCTCCGCCTGCGGCCGGGCCACGGCCTCGCGAAAGCGCGCCAGCTGTTCGTCGACAGGCGCCTTGGCGAGTAGTTTCCAGTCATTCGATCGGGAGTTCACGGGACAATCCTTGTATCGGAGCCAGACGACAGGCTGAAGAAGTCTAGGGGCATGTCGATGCGTCGACGCTCTTCGAAGTAGCTGATCCGGTCCAGGCCCAGCGGTTGCAATTCATCGACCAAAGTGCGGATGCCTGCCCCCGCGTCCAGCGGATCGTGGGCGTCTGAACCTATGGTGAAGGCCGCGCCGTGGGCGATCAGTTGGGGCAGCAGGGTGCGTGATGGATAGCTCCAGACACCCTGAACCTCACGAGTCGAACCGGGCAACAGGCTCGACTTGCGAATGCCCGAGGCATTCAATTCGTAGGCCACACCATTGCGGGCGAACAGCGGCAGCAGCGGTTCCATCCGGCGCAGCACTACGTCTTCCGCCACGCCGCGCAGCAGCGTGTCGGCGTGCCCGACTGCGTCGAACAGCCCGCACTCCAGCAAGGCTTGCAGATGGGCGAAATAACGGTCGAGAAAGGCCGGGGCGGACAGCCGGGCCAACTCCCAAACCTTAGCCATGGTCTCGCCCGGCAACTCGACGTAGTGGATCGAGCCGATGGCGAAATCCAGCTCGTACCGGGCCAGTATCTCGCGGTTGTAGGCATCCGCACCCGGCATGTAGTCGAACTCCAGTCCGCGCAGGATCTTGATCTTCCCCTGGTGCTCCTGTCGTGCCCGCTCAATATCGGCGAAATAGCGCTCCAGTTCCGCCTCCAGCAGGCGATTGTCGCTGTCCACCGGAAACGGCGCGTGGTCGGTAATGGTGAGGATCTTCACTCCGGCGGCGATTGACGCCCGCACCAATTCGTCCACCGTACCGACGGCATGCTTGGAATAAAAGGTATGACTGTGGGAGTCGATCATGCCGGCACCATCTGTTCTAACAGGCCATCGTGATTGGCCAGTTCCTTGACCAGCCAGTAGGGGTTATTCGCCTTGCGCAGGATCTTGTGCACCAGTTCGAGGTCGTCGAGACGCGCCAGCAGGTCCCTCAGTGGTTGGCTGTAAAGGGCGCGGACCAGGGGCGTGTCGCGTACATGGCTGGCCAGTCGCTCCCAGCCAATCCGGTCAAAGTGGATATTGCCCAGGCGCTGGTGCTCGATGCCGTACAGGTAGACGTCACCATTAGGTTTCACCGTCAGGTCCATGCCGTTGGCGTGAGGAGGCGGGTTGAGGCTGCCGAGGGTGAAGCGCTTGTTGACCCGGGCTTCGATCGCGTCGATGTAGCCATGCAGATCCAGATAACCTGGTGGCGTGTCGGCCGCCGGGTGGACCAGGTTCTTGTAGTCGATACCGAACCGTTCCTCGCCGACCACCAGCGTATCTTCCAGGGCATTGCCCGCGACGATCCCGGCGTCGAGGCCCCAGCGCGCCAGTTCCTCCCGGAGGTAGTCGCGGGTGAACTCCCGATCAGTGTCGATCGAGCGAAACGAAAAGCTCAGCCCGGCCGGTTTGTTTCGTCGCAGGTAATCCAGGCTGAAGCCATGAGCCCGCCATTTCACCTTTTCGATATGGTGGCTGTCCGAGCTCAGTCGGATATTGCAGGTGTCGCCCCGGCTGACCACGATGCGATTGGTGGTGTCATAGAACTCCGCCATCTTCTCGTGGGGAAAGAAACCGCTTGTGATGAACTCGAAACGCTTGCCGCCCTGGGAAAGCTCAAGAATCTCGTGGAAGACTCTGGCGTTGTTGAGGGGTTCGCCCTCTCCGCTGATGGAGATGCGCTTGACGTCGGGGGCGTTGATCAGCGCCGCCAGGTTCTCCCGGGCGAGGCTCGATAACTCCATGCTCATCCCCGTCTTGTGCTTGTCGGCGTACATGCAGAACGCGCAACCGATGCCGCAGATTTGGGTGATATCGATGTACAGCAGGTGGCCTTTCAGATCCATCTTTCTTGACTCGTTGCTAGCCTGCACGATTGCACAGGCGTGGGTTGCACATGACCGGTAGTCACCGGTCGCGTGGGGCATCAGTAAGGCTGCAATACCTGCAGCTGCGGGATCTGCACGGAGTCGCGATGGACCACTGTATGCAGTACCCGATCCTCTCGGACCGCAGCCATGTCCGGGTAATCGCTGTAGTGGTCGTTGCTGATCACATAGGTCTCGACATCGAACTCCGCGGCGGCCAGCACCGGATGGTCGGCGGTAAGGGTGGGCGGCATAACCAGTACCCGGGCCTGCGGAAACATCGCTTGGAGTGCGTTGTCGCTCATATCGAGCTGGCGGCGGATGCCCGGATCGAAGACCAAGGTCACGCCATAAGTCGCGGCCAGGTGAGGCACAAGTGTCTTGAGCACCTCCAGACCGATGAAGCGCCGTTTTCCGCCCGCTTCGTTCAGGTAGCAAAGATTATTGCCATCTACCACCAAGTTGCGGATTTCGTTTTCCAGCAAGCGAATGGTGTCGCGCAGGCGCCGCTTGCGTTTTTCCTCTTCCCGTTCCAGTTTGCGCTGGTGGAATTGCCGATCCTTCAACACCCTATCCGGACTGCGTTGCCCGACACCAAAGCGGTTTTCACATTCGTCATGGGCCATCCTTTTATCGAATGAGCTTTGCGCATTGTCCAACTGGTTGATGAAGCATTCGGCATCGATGATGTCCCGCTCCGTCGCCCGCAACTGGTCATGAGTAGTTTTCCAATTGCGATACACCTCTCCGGCCACCGCCTCCCAGTGGGCGCTGGCCTTTCTGACTTCGTCGACGACGCTCTGCAGGCGTTGCACGTCGTTGTCCAGTTGCGTGATGGTGGCCTTGGCCTGCAATGAATCGAAGCCCTGGTATCGCCGCGAATTGGCGCTCAGGCGCAGCTGCTCCCGTTCGCTTTCGCCGAGCCCGGATACCAAGCCCTCCTGCCGGCTCTTGAACTGCGCCAGCCGCTCCTGCAGGGTGCTGACCTGGCGCTCAGCCACGCGCCGTTCACTGGAAAACCAGTGCAACGGCGACCAGCCCGCCTCGGCAACGCCCTTGGCGCTGTTCAGCTCAGCGCGGCTGGCCTTGATGCTCTGTTCGACCCTGGCAAGCTGCTCCCGCGCGGCGAGAGTTTCCCGTTGCACCTGAGCGAGCCTGCTATGGTTGCTCTCCTGGTCGAATCGCTCGAACCATTCGAGGTCGGCACGCAGATTCTGGATGTCTGCATTGATCTTTATGATTTCCCCCTTGAGGGATACCAGTCGCTTGGCGTGATGGTTGCTGTACACGGTTCTCGCTCCTACTCAATCCGTTGGTTCAGGTGGCGCTCTGCGCGGCGCGTTTGCCGGAGGCATGCACGGCTTTCGCCGCAAGGCTCAGCGCGACCACCGTGGCCGCGCCAGCGGCGAAGCAGATGACGTTGGTCAGGAGAAATTCGAGAGGGGAAATCACAGGGTTCATTGACTCACTCCTTGGTCGTCTAAAGTGGGCATCAGGCGCCCAGGCGTATCCCGCATTTGCCACAGAAGTTGGCGCCGGCCGCGACTATCGCGTGGCAACCGGGACAGGTGGGTTTGAGCAACATCTTCTGGCGCATATGGCCGATCTGGATGACGCAGGGCACGGTGACCCGGTACGCCGGGCTTGCTAGGTCGAATGCCGTCCAGATCCCGGTGATGGCCCAGCCCACCGGGCCAGCCAGCACTGCTAGACCACGACCCAGGGTGCTCGAACCCGCCAGCACCACGCCACGCCCTACCAGGCTGCTCATGGTCGCGCTGGCGACCACCGCCGCCACGTTGTAGGAAGCCAACCCGGAACTACCGAGTGAAGCCAGCAAAGCCGCCAATGCCCCCGGCCCCATGCCGGGTCGGTACGTTAGTCCGCCCAGGGATTCGAACAGTGTTTTGCGGTCTTCCTCGCTCATCCGCGCCAGGGACTGGGCGAATACCTTGGTGATGATCGCCATTTCCATCTCGGCGCAGCTGGCGCTCGCCTTGTTCTTCGCGCCGACGTGCCCGGCCACATCAGCCAACAGCTCGCGGTACGGCACACCACTGCCGCCGCGGAACAGGTTGACCAGTGAGTTGCCGCCAAAGCGGGTAAGCTCCTCGGCGAAAATAGCCCGGGTCGACTCGCCGACACCCTTGTCCTTGTCGGACATCAACTGACGACAGACTGAAGATGACAGGGAGATGCGGCCCTTGCCGTTGTCGGTGATCACATCTATCAACAGGCCCACGTCGTCGGCGCTGGCACTCATCAATACATCGGCAAGATCGGGGTCGTGAATGATCGGCATCCCGGCACTCCTTATTGTTCGCTAGAAGAAGGATCGTGTGGCGTGGTCTGGCTGACCCAGGCGCCCGCTATCGCGGCCAACCACTTGCGTGGGCCGGATTTTGAAATCTCGCGCAGCATCAGCGCATCGAGCTTGAGACATGCGCGTCTACGCCACTCATCGCGGGCATTGGCCCGGGCAACTTCCGGCGAGGCACCCACAATACTGGGGCGCTGATCCGGATGGACCTTGCATTCGCGCAAGACCTTTTCCACCGGATTAATCTCTTGAAGCCGCTCTTCGGCCTCCAACTTGTGAGCTGCAACCAAGTAATCGCCACTGTTGCCGATCGCGCTGGCCAGCAGTGCCCAGTCCTGGGGGCGCATCAACAGGAAAGCAGGTGGCACCCCCAGAGCCTGGGCAAGACGCTCGATAGTGCTCAGGTCCGGGTTGGCATCGCTACCTTGCGCTGGTGATTTCAGGGCCCGCAGCGTGCTACGAGCGATGCCGGTTTGCTGCTGGATCTGCACCGCGGACAAAGGCCCGGGGCCGTCGGCATCGTGTTGCGTTTCCCGCAGCGCACCTGCGACAGCGAGAACGGAGGATAGGTTGCGGCTAAACCATTGGCCGAGCGAAACCTGAATGGGTTGAGGCGTGAGGATATTCATTGCCATCATCTCGCTATTAGATAGTGGCACTTTAGTAATATTTTTAGCGTAGCGAAAGGCCTAACTGGAGCGCTGCCACTCCATTTTTAGGATCCCCCGATGGTGACTGGAGCGTTGTCACTCCATTATTCTGTACGTTGTCAGGGTGAAGACAACAACGGAGCCCTGTAAATCCAACGCTACGCTTTTCCCGAACGCCGGGCGTTTGCCTTTCTGAGCATTTCATCCAACTGCGCTATGAGTTCATCCGGGTCCAATTCGGTCCAGTTGCCACAATCCGCGGCCACAATCATTTCGGCGAACTCCGGGCTGTACTCAGGTACCCGCTCAGAGACCACGTCGTCGATGAAAGACGTGAAAAACCAAGCGCCCTCCTTCTCTTCACCAACAAGCCGGCCTTCGACTTGCAAGGTGGCCAATTCCCCCAAGTAAGCACCATCGTTCAGGTGTGGGTGAACGCTTAGGACAGCAGATTTGAGCAACGACGAACTAATACCGCTTTTCGCCAACTCGACAATCATGAGTTGCAGCGAGGTCATCTCGGCCATTGGGGCCTCCGATTTAAGTTAGTGGGGGCGCAAGGGCGCAGGACGCCCCCTCGCTTCCTCCAGCAGGGTGACTTGTGAGATCGTTTCACCAAGCAATGGTGGTCAGTCGTTCACCGGCAAGTCATACCCAATACTGAACAGCGCCTGTTCGATGCTGCGAAGTGTTTGTTGGGTTGTTTTACCGACCCGGAAAGGACTCTCAGAACAGAGAGGATGTTTTGCCACTTGGCTGAGCACGTAGCTGGCGTGCATGTTCCAACGTGCGTGATGCGACCCTGAGCGCAGGCGTTTGAACTGAAGACTTCCGATACTTGGGTTACGGCGTTTAGGTGCGAGAGCAGTGGTCGACTCTTTCGCCCCGGCCCAAGGGAAATTAAGCGCCGGCGGAACTTTCGTCAGGCATTTGGCATTGCAGTATTTGACCACCAGCAATCCCAATGCAGCGGCTACCCGGCTGTCGTAGATGATGAAATCAGGGCAAAGCAACGAATAGATTTTGGTCATTCCCGAATTGAAGCGCAGCGATTGATTACGAAGAATCGGGGCGTCGGGATCATTGTCTACCAATGCTGTAGCGACATCCGAAATCATCTTTGCAAGGCCAGTCTTGTTGGCTTTCAACCATTCGTTGTTTCGGGAGGTGACACCTCCCCAGGCCATGACGTCGAGGGACGCCTGGAGGATCAACGCATCGCTGCTGCCAGCGCCGATCAAGTCTGCGCGCAGTGCGGACAGCGCCATTTCGTTGCTGGCAGCGCTAACCCCTGGGTTGAACGCGAGGCGGGTATTACCCGGGTGATTCCAGCAATACGAGGTAAACGCGCCGTACAGGCTGTTACACGACCACCGTACTCCCGAGCGACGATCAACGTACTCATGCGTGATGAGCGTGTCCGAATCAAGATGACCCGCCAACCAGTCGATGAATTCGGGGACGTGATCAAGCTTAGCGTAGGGGTGTTTAGTGTTCATGAATGCTCCTGTGGGCTGGCATATTCAACGCCCAATTGCGTGCCAGCGGGGCTATGATGCAGTCCTACTAGACACTGATTTGTCCGAGTTGAAAAATTATGCGAATTATTTCAGATGAAACTGAACACCGAGAAAAGCGGCGCAAATATTTGCGCAAGATTCTCCAACGTGCAGGCCGCGCTTTGTCGACCGAGGAGTTGCATCAAGAGATGCTCGAATGGGCGGACGGTACCGCCAATCCGAGGACAACTCGGCGTGACCTGTTTGAGTTGAAGGCGGAAGGGTTTGTAGAAAAAGTACCCGAAGAATCAGGACAGCGACGCAGAGCGCATCGCTGGAAATTGGGCAAGGGCAGTTTTGACTTGGCGCTTTCGCCGCAAGAATCGATGACCCTTAGCGCTATTTTCCAACATGCTGAACGCTTCGGTTTCTGGATGGACACGAAAGAGCTTACAAAGCTGCGCGAGTACGCGGCCTGGGAGCTGAAGTCTCGATCAGCCCGGCATTTAGTCGCCGAGGGTCGCATCATCACTGGCACGCGGTTCACGGTGCTGGAGCATGGGCAACATGACCATGAGCACCTCAAGCTCATACAAGGTGCAATGATCGACGATCATAGCCTGACCGTGCGTTATAGACCTCGAGATGCCAACGGCGTGGAGTGCTCCTACCTTCTGAAACCGCTCGCGCTCGCATACCAGGACAGCAACATCTACCTGTCAGCATTTGTAGCAAAGGAGACCTGGCATGGAGAGGCGCCCGATCCTGGCTTGCCAAGAGGAAAGTACAGCAGCAACGGGATTGGTAAAACCTGTGCGCTGATGTTGCATCGGATGGTGGACGTGCGGGTGGCGAGGGATGCTATCCAAGAACCTGAAGGCTATGACGTTCGCTCCATCGAGGTTCAGCGAGACCTAATTTCTGTCCACGCGAACGAGACGATAGAGTTGGTGTTGCGGTTGAAGGAGAACCTTCACAATCGCCTTACGGAAAACGCGCTTGCGGCGAATCAACGGGTCGAAAGAGATGGCAACGGATGGTTGCTGCGTTGTGAATTGCTCGACACTCAGGGGCTTAGATTATTCCTGATGAGCAATGCCGCAGACGTCGAAGTCGTGTCGCCCGAGCACCTTCGCTGTCATGTCCGCGAGCAACTCGAAACAGCGCTATCGCAGTACACGTGCTGAAATCCACTGGAAAGGCTCCCGGCACCTGGGGCAGATTTTGTACATCCATCGCCCCACGCCGCCCTCCCCTCAAATGTGCAAAGAAATGAAATCCACAAAACAGCGCAGCGTGGGCGTGATAAAGCGATTCGGCGGCCACAGCACACTAAAGTGAATTGTGCGGGTTACCTCCTGGGTAAGCACGGCCCGCAATTCTCCAGACTCAAGGGCCTCCTTGACGGAAAATTCCTGCAGGCAGGCAATGCCCGCCCTTCCATGGCGGCATTGAAAAGCATGTCGATGTTGTTGCAGACCAGCATGGCCCGGCTCGGTGGTCATCAATGAAATTGCCGGTGGTATCGATTTCAGGATGATACAGCGTTCGCTGTGCCACCATGGGGACAGCGAAGCTCGACTGATCGTGCACCTCCAACCGTCACAGGCTGCTCCCACCAGTCCCGCCTCAAGCCCCCACGACCGTCAGCCATGAAGGGTACACACGCATCCTGCATAGGCTTTAAGGCAAACCGTCACGCCGCTTCATTCACCACTTGATATCACTATGCCATTGAGGCAGCCTCTACCGAGGAGAAAGGGTTCAACTCAGGAGACGCGATGAACCAGGAACAGGCTCGAGCTTTGTTAGCGCAAGCTCAACAGCATCGACAACCCACCTACGAGCCCAGCATCTTTGCTCTTGGCGGAAGGGGCTATTACGAAAATCCTACGAGTGATTTGCTGGCATTCTTCCTCGATCCCACTCAGATACATGGCTTTGGCGATTGCTTCCTTCGAGTCTTGCTGAGTTGTATAGGCCAGGAACCATTGCCCTCTACTGCGCTTCGTTCTCCGCCCGAGCGAGAGGTAATGACCAGCAATGGCAACCGGATCGATCTACTCCTTCAGGGGAAGGAATGGATCTTGGTTCTGGAAAACAAGATATTCCATGGCCAAGTCAATCCGTTTGCCGATTATGAACTCCACGCTAAAGCGCTTGCGTACGGAAGTTCTAGCCATCCTATTCTCGTCGTGCTGTCTCCATCAGGACGCAGCCCAGACGTTAACTGGATTGGCTTGAGCTACGTGTTATTTATCAATAAGTTACGTGAAGAACTATCTTGTTACTCCCTACTTGAGCCAATGGATAAATGGCGAGTACTGGTGGGAGAGTTCGTGTTGCACTTAGAAAATCTTACTATTGAGCAGGCTATGGATACGAACAGCGTTGGATTTATCTTTGATCAGCTTCCCCAAATTAACGCCTTGAACAAGCTGCGCGATAAGGCCCTGGAAGCGTTGAACAGCAAGATCCTAGGCAATCTCCAAGCCGAAATCCCTGACTACGTACCTTATACGCGACGGCAAAACTGGGCTGATGGCCCGGTTCTGCGCTACGCCTGCAATGATTGGGAGAACTGGTCGGACGTTCTCCTCTACCTGGATTGCAGTCAATCAACGTTAAAACCCTTCATACGTGTTTATTTATGCGATGCCGACACAAACCTCATGGAGCAGGCACGCAAGCATTTCATACGCCCCAGCCGGCAACCATGGACCGAAGGCAAGTCTGTCATCGGATTCGAATGGCAACTGGAGACGTTCGATGAGCAGACGATTATCGAAGTGATCACTGAAAAGATGAAGCTGCTGATGCGATTTGAGAATGACGATCGCCGAGATGAAGACAAGTTAGCGTCATCAACCACGTAGGCAACTGACTGAGACACCAATAAACTCGCCCTATTGATTTTTGCACGCTCCCGCGTCTCATCGGAGCTGATTGAAAATCTATCCCCTTATCAATTTTTGGTTTCCATCATGGACGAAAGTGTCATCTGGCTGAACAGGCTACTCAAAGCATCGACGGATCGTCAGCTTGATAAAGACATGACAAAGTTGGATTTCCAACAACTGCTACTTTATTGGCTCGCCGTTCACATGGTGGATTGGAGCAGCGACAAATGGCATCACGGACGAGCGAATAGGTCTTGGGCGGCCGACCGCAATCTGGACGATCGCGCACAAATGCTGATGGACTACTGTGACCGCGGTGACGAACTCTCGGCTCGCCATAGCAGCATTCACGAACATCTATCGCATCTGGTAACAGATGCGCTGATACGACTCCACCCAAATGAACACCTCGCACTCTTTGACACCTTGTTCTATCGCATCATCGCCCAAGCCGGTATTGATCGCAGACACGCAGAGATCAGTGCCGCTTTTGCCAACGGTTTGGCCCGCAAGGAAGGTTTGATCGAGCTGCAAGGGTACAGCGGTGAACCATTTATCGTGCACTCACGCTTGGACAAAGGTTCGCCGATATACAGCTACACATCGACCAAAGATCATCGCCAGGACTTATTGCGACTCAGGTTAGCGGTGTATCAGACTGGCGCCCGGCGGGTTAATGATGCGCTCGACGAGCTCGACAGCGAATGCCTGACACTGCTTGATCTTTCCGCAACTCATGCGGCTCCACTTCGGACACTCTACCAACAACTCCAATCCGGCAAGTTGGCAGGGCGTACGCTGGTACTGTTCAAACCCAGCGTCGGGTCAAAGCGTCAGACGTTGGACGAGCTCAAACACATACTGCGGAAAGACGATCTTCTGGAGGCTGTTTTCGAATTCACCAGCTACAGCGCGAAAGGCAGGCCTGTTCCATTTCGCGCTTGGTTATTGAACAGCGACAAGTATCACGGCACGAAGACGCTATGCATCGATACGCGAAAACTGCTCGAGCATTTTCCCGGCACTACAGCGGAACAGCTTGCATGGTTTGCGTCAGCAGCGTGTGAACTCTGGGCTTCTCCTGCAAAGTTTCGCATCGGACAGTTTCCCCATGCACGTCTAGGATTACTTCAAGGCCTTTTTAGCCAATACTTTCAAAGCGACTACCGAGACATAGAGGGTTTCTGCGCCGTTCATGACTCAGGGTATGTACTAAATGCACCATGGAGTCGACTTGTCCCGCCCGCCACCTCGGGCGGTGGAGAGTTTTCCCTTCTGGATAAGCATCTGCTTGTAGATGCATTAAAACGTGTAGGGAAGGGGCCATTGTGCTTCTATATCATTGGCGACAATGGCGCAGGTAAAAGTCTTTTGCTGGCCGCCCTGGCTGCCCACCTGCAAGATCAAGCAACGGCCTGTGCCGTGATTGCCAGCGGCAGCACGGATCGCTTCCCCGTGACCAGCAACAAAAGTACCTACCGTTACATGGGCGATAGGACGACGAAAGGCAGTTCCACACAAAACACCGAAAAAAAACTACTCGCTTTCCTAAAGGAGGCTTTCGCCCTACCCGACCGTGTTCAGCTATTCGAAAAAGCGCTGGAACTCCTTGGTCTGAAAGGCCGGGTCTACCTCGCCCCGATCGAGCTTTTCAATAAATTTCTAGTCCCCGACAATTTAATTGATCGAGTTAAGCCTCTGGCAGAAGCATTTCAGGACTCCGCGCCAACTAACCACGTCACGCTCGCCCTGTCCCGGCAAGGCAGTTCCCATTTGGTGAAATTCAACGAGCTGAGCTCCGGGGAACAACAAGTCTTGCTGCTGCTCGGAAAGATCATGGCGGGCGCCGGCCCTGGAAAGGTTCTGCTCATCGACGAGCCAGAAATCAGTCTGCACGTCCGATGGCAGCAATTGCTGCCGGCATGTTTCAGCCTGATTGCCCGGGAAACGGAAACACGAATGGTCATCGCGACGCACTCGCCCACACTGATCGCCAATGCCCAGGACGACATCAGTGCTTGTTTCCTCGCCAAAAACCAGCAGCTTCACCCGGTTCCGCCTGAGCAGCGCCATTCAGTGGAGACCATACTACTGGAGGGATTCGAGACCTATACGCCACACAATCGCGAAATCGCCGAACGTTGTGCCGCCCTTGTCGCAAAAGCAATTAGAGCAATTAATCACAGCCAAGGTATCGAGGCCAGCCAGCAACAAAATCTGGTGGATGAGCTAAATGACATGGAGGAGATCATGACGAACTCCGGCAATCGCGAAGACAAGCGATATGAGCAGGACCGGCAACTGATCATTCAAGCTCGTCAGGCGATTGCCGAGACATTTCGCTTCGCCCAAGAGGAGTTGCCTGAATGACGGGTAAAGCGGCCGAAGCCACAGACCTCAAACCTTCCCGAGCCGAAAAACGCCTGAGCCTCCGACAGGACCGTCTGACCCTCCTGCGTGAATTGCGGATCGCGGCAAAAGGTGGCGATATCGATGTCTGGACTCGCCTGGGCGATACTAAAAATGCTCCGAGCAAGGATCTCAAGGCCCAGCTTCGTAAAAGCCTGAAGGCTCGCCAAGAGCCACGTTGCTGCTATTGCAAGCGTTGGCTATTAAACAATGCACATGCGAGCCCCATAGAACATATTCTGCCACGCAAGCACTATCCAGAATTTGCCCTCCGTGCGCGCAACCTCGCGATTGCCTGCAATGATTGCAATTCATTGAAATCCGACGCTGATTGGGGAAATTTCACCGGATCGCCTAAAGTTTACCCTTCCCCTGCGACCATGCATTTTTTTCATCCCCGCTACCATTTTTATGATGAACATATCCGCTACCTGCGTATGGAAACAAATCGACAGGAATTCGTCACTTACCATGGACTCACCCCTCAAGGACAACACCTGTGTACAAAGCTGCTAAGCAGGGTAGTCGGTAAGATTAACCTGAAAAAAAGTTATCCTCAGTTAGCCGGCTGGCTGCGTACGCTTGAGGAATTTGATACCGAGCCTCAATCAACGTCTCGCCCTGCCTTGCAAGCATTCCGTGATGCGATGGACAAGGCGATAGCCGAGCGCCTCGATGACGGCGACAACGTCAGTGCACTATGGATAGTGCCTGACGAATCTCAATCTACTTCGCCGTAATCACTGATAACTTGCTGATCCCCGCCTTTCAATAGACGCCATGGCCCGAGCCACCTCGCCATAATTCACGCCGTTGTCCGCCTGCAGCTGCACGCGGACATCAGGTTTTTTCGCCTTGGCGGCTTTAAGGTTCAACTCCAGCAAATCTGCCTGGATCTCGTCCTTATTGATGAAGACCTTGCCCTTGCCATCAATGCTCACCACCAACGGTCTTTCTGCGCTACTGGTACCGACTCGGTCTTGGGCAGGTTGATGGGGATGGCGTTTGTCAGCAGCGACGCGGTGACGATGAACACCACCAGCAGCACCAATATGACATCCAGCAAGGGCGTGACGTTGATCTCGCTGAGCACTTCATCGCTGTCTCGTGTCGAGAAGGCCATGTCAGGACGCCTCCTTGACGTGTTACACGGCGACGGTCGCGCCAGGCTTGTTCAGGACCGGGTGCAACAACACGCGGAAGGCATCTTTCTGCGCCAGGCTGTAGAAGTCGTAGGCGAAATCGACCAAGTCTGCGGCGGTCAGCTTCAAGGCGGCGCTGGAAACCTGGCTTAAAACAGCCGCTGCTATAGACCCGATTTAGCGTTTTACCTTCTGGGCCGATTACTTTCGTTCGATACCAACAGGTACGCGCTTCCCTCGTCCGCCCTTTGGTTTCCGCCCCTTCCGCTGCTACGCTCTTGAGTCCTCGATTGGAGTGGAAACAATGCCCACCTAATATTCACTTTCTGATGTTCTCGAGCGGCTGTACCAAAATCAGCTCGCCTTGGAGGCCGCGGTGATGGAACTGACCTTGAAGGTAGAGGACCAAGGTGCAGCGGAGATTGGTGCCAACGTCCGAGGTGCACTTCAGACCATCGGAGAGAATGCCGGACACATCAAGCAGGGCTTGGCTAAGCTGAGAACCCAGGGTCACTGACTTAACGGCCCACGCGATGGCGAGCTTGGCGGTATCCTGCACAGCATAAAGGCTGGACTCGCCGAAGTGTCAGAACTCCCGCGCGCTGCGCGGCGACATCGTGAAGATACGGGCGCCCTCAACCTTTCGTTATGAAAAGCGGCGCACCTTGATAATCATGTCCGAAGCTACCTTATGCTTGGGCTTGGCCGCTCGAATAACCTTGTGCTGACCATCAGCCATTGTTTCAACGAGCATGCCATTCCTGATTTCCATCACACTGAGTCCGGCCGCCAGCGTATTGATATAGGCCGCCTTAATCGCGCCTTTCGCCATGTCTGGAATTTTCTGTTCCAGCCGGCTCACCAGTTCATCACTTAACATCGGGTTGATGTCCATAACAAGCTCCGCATTTTTAGGCCAGCACGGAGCCAGTCATCATGTTATTGCTGCGTGTTCCGGGACAAGCACCGTCCGCTCCTAGAACGCACCGAAGACCTATTTGTTGACCGTCGATGCTACGCAGTCCTGTACGGAAGAATTCATCAATGCCCCATCAAAGCCCGCCGTCTTCAGCAAGATCTAATGACTGAGGAATGGCAATTCCAGCCTCAGAGAGCGGATTCCAGGGGCCACTGTTCGGTCATTTTGACTCAGCTTTTTCCCGCGATGATAACGACCCCAATCCGCTCGGCCAGATCTAACACCGTGTCGAATGCATTCGAGTCCCCGGTCAAGCTCCGTGACAACCCCTGCGGATGGAGCGCACCGTCAGGAATCCGATCACCAAAGAGCACCACCGCACGTGCCAAATCATCTTGTCGCGACACCCAAGATAGCCCTTGGGCATCTGGACACTGACGGTAGATTGCCTCTGCCCATTTGCGTGTCGCAGGATATTGATCTTTCTCAGTGTCGATCAGTTGTTTGCGCATGATGCCCAGTTTCCGCAGGGGCACGCTGGACAGATCAACCAAGTGCAGCGGGTGGCTAACCTGGACGGTAGAATGCACCTGTCCAGTCAGCTTGCCTTTGTCGAAGCTCTTGAAGCCAGCCGTATGGGGAACGTCGTGGAAGACCGTCTCCATCAAGGCGCAACCGACTGTCGTGCCGCCATACAAGGTGGGAATCGCCCGCCCCTGATCATCCTGGATCGGGCTGAAGCGTGCGTTGCCGTGCACACCAGGATTGAATTGATCAGGCTGATACTTATCTTGATGCACACGATGAAGCACATCGCCTTTGGCGATCACGGTGAAAGTGACGTGCAACGTAGCCGCAGGCGCTGGGGTAACGGACGCCGTCAAATCGGTGGCAGCCGTCGCCCTACCCTTACTGGACTCGTTCCGCTGCTTAGCCATGGACAATGCCCTGGATTTCATCCTGTGCGGCAGCAATCACCCGATCAGGCGCCGATGCCAGAAGGTCCTGGGGCCTTCTGCCGCCCAGAAAGCTGTTATCTGAGCGGAACCAGTAAGCCATCCCCCAGCCATCCTTATGGCCACCAAAAACCTCAATGACTTTGGCTAACGCCTTGAACGGCCGATAGCCCGCGTCCGGATCCAAGCCGTAACCCGGGAAATAGTCGGCCCCTCCGTGATTAATGGCAAAAATCTGCCCCTGCTTTTTCCACTTGTTAGGCTGGGCACTCGGGTTACGAGTACTCAATTGAGCCACCTGAGCGATGTCTGCGGCGGTCAACCAGTCACCACTTTCCAATACCGCTTTGCGGGCTTGGACCAGCATTGCCGCTTCCTTGAGCAGGCGAGGCGACGGCGGCTTACGCGTCACAAAGACCTCGGCCAGTCGCTCCAGCGACTTCGGGTCCTGACGCTCCTGCAGCACCTCATACATTGAGAAAGCCACATTGGCGAAGTTTTCCGCCAACACCTCAAATACGCTGAGGTTGACCTGATCGAAGGACACGACCAGCACTCGGTCCGCATGCGAGCGGCTCAAGCTGGCCCGAGCCTCCTTAGGCGTACCGATCAAGGTGGAGACGCCCGATTGCTCTATAACGCTCATGGAAATCCCCCATCAGTTATCTACGCTATCAAATACTAGCATATCTTTGATAACCCCAGCCGTGGCCTAGCCTCCATTCATCCGGATGCATAGATAGGTTTGAGGGAGCGAGCCTTGCCGCGCTCAGCGCGGCGTTGAGGCGAGAAGCCCAAGGACACGATATTGGCAATCAGATGTGTAGCAAGCAATCTTGCTCAAGCCCCGCGACGGTGGAGCGAAAAGTTGGCATAACCGAGTTCAGCACTGCTTGGATTCCCAGCGCACCACGAAAGCCAACTCCTCGGGCGGTCCCTCCTTGGACTGAGGATCTGCAACGCAGATGCTAAAACAACGTTCAGGAGGTGCTTTTCAGAACTACCAGTCTGGCATTGCGCTGAAGGCGTCGCTGATCGCGGGGATCGATACCCTTCACGACCAGCCCTCTGGCGATATCACACAGAGCGCGAGCATCGCGTAGACCTATTTCAGGATAAGTACCGAGCGAAATACGAGCCTGCTTTCCCGCCCAAGAGAAACGGAAGTGCCAGCTTTTGCTGCCCTTCGTATTCACGAAAAGCGCGAGGCCGTCAAAATCAGGAAGGGTGTAGTTTTTGGCGCGAGGTTTGGCGTGCCGGATCGCCGTATTGGTGAGAACCATCGTACTAACTCCACTCATATGAATGAAGGAGTTTTGTACAGTTTTCAAAGTGCCCAGCAGCTCTAAAAACTGATTTACCAAGCGTCGGATTTATGTACTAAAAAATGTACTAAAAATTCGTGGATATTGATGTATAAGAGTAGACTTTACTGGAACAACGAAAGAGGCCTAAGCCTCTTTTTTTGGTTTCTGCATACTTCAATGGAAGTCTATAGAAAAATAATTGGAGCGGGAAACGAGACTCGAATTCATGACCTTACGTAATATAAGGTTTCCCGTTATTTGTGGGAGCAGATAGTGATTCTCGACTGTAAATCACACTGTACAGGTAGCGGAGGCGTTAACGGATGATCGCCTTCCTGGTGGCCAGATTCTGGTCCGATAAAAAGACGGTACGGTTTTCTATGATGACACCAGCCTGAATTTCCCTCCCTCGAACTCCGTCCGCGATAAACGCTCAAGCAAATCGGCATCCAATCTCGAATCTTCGGGCCGATACAATCGAGTCCGCTTTAGAGCGTCCTCCTGATCAATATGGGTGCCCAAGAAAGCCCACACCACGCGCGTGCATGTGGGTGCGCGTTGGTCTGTAGCCGATACCCCTAGTTTCAGTCCATTGAGTCGAGACAAACGGCTTTTGTAGCTAGGAATCAGGATGGTCTGGGTGATCTCATTATTCGTCAGCGATTCGTAATCGAGAAGAAACACTCGGTCTCGCAGGTAGTAGGCAATTCCCTTGTACAGGTATCGCTCAAAAATTTCTTGCCCCGCCTCAATCGTTTGTACTCGCTCATGACGCTCATACACCACCTGTCCAGCTTCCTCGCGCAAATGGACCAATGAGCAAAGGATTTGGCTGGGCTCGGTCATGGCGTAGCAGTACTCATAGTAGTACCCAAGCAACGTCGAGGCTCCGTCTGACGAGCATTTGCTTAGATGATCGAACATTCTCATAGCGGCGCTCAGCGGCTCGGTCGTTCGAGAGCGAGATTGGACGCCAATCAGGGGAAGAAACTGCTCGGTTGGCAGCGCGATCTCGCCCTCCTCCACGCCGAAGAAATCACAAATTCGCTTCAAGTTGTAAGGCGTGGGTCGGCTGCTGCCGTTCAGATACTTGGTGAACTGCCCCCGGTTGATCTTCAGTTTGCGGCACACCTCTGCGACAGATCGATAATGGCGGCACAGATGGTACAGGTTTGATGAAAAGTGTTCATACATACTTGAATTTTCAGTCTCAGAGCGACAAGACCAATAAAGTAGCAGCAACTCGCATCAGATAATGGCACTTCGAGCACTTGCTTATGAGAAGACATTAACGAAATATTGCCCTTGCAAACCGTCGCGAAACATCTTCACGTAAGTCACTGCAACATATGGTAAGGAATACCACATGCTCGAAGTCATAAACGACTTCCTCCTAGGGAAAGGTCTTATTGCTGTCAACTTCACATCCGTTTCACCATGTGTAATAGGCACGCAAGTTTCTTCAAAATGTTACTGCCTATTACCAACATGGCAACCCTCTCATGTTCGCTGCATGCATCAGTTGGAATCTCTCAAAGACAATGCTTTGGCAGTGAGCTCAAGCCTGAACCGTGTTGATCCGCGGCGTCTTCGAGTACTCGTTCATAACGCGTACGATCCGCGAACAACGCAACGCTGCGACCTCTCCAATGCAATATCTAGAAATCATCAGCTGTCTACCAGTTAAACGGGTATGTGCCTTGACGCATTGAATCTTTCGTCGTTCCCAAGCATGCAGTTCCATAGATGGACATTGCAGGCTATGGAAAGACTCATGATCAAAATGAACAGTTCAACGGCACCAACGCTTACTACCGTGTGCTAAAGGCGGCATTTCAATCTAGCAGTCTGCCTGAACATCCCTGCATGTATTCGTAAAGCTCACTGTACCCATGACACATTTGCAAACAGTTAACGAACTACGCCGTTTCTGAGCCCAGCCATGACCTGACCGCTGCAACCAAAGCGCTCATTAGCGACGCTCGTTTGCCTTGAAACATTATTACCCGTGCTCTATCGGGCGCGATCAATCGTCAAGGAGTGTCAACCATGCCTATGCATATTGATTCAAAACCTCCCCTTCATGAGCTTCGCATTTTGCGACTTTCAGACGTCGAGCAAAAAACGGGGCTCAAGCGCTCGTTCCTTTACAGCCTGATGAATCAGGGCAAATTCCCAAAATCCGTCCGCCTGGGCGTTCGGGCCGTAGGCTGGGATGCCACGGAAGTCGATCAGTGGATTGCCGATCGTTTAAGCGATCGCGGCTAAGGAGTTATGCGAGCGTGGCATCAACCTTCCCTACACAAGATCAGGCGTCTAAACGTGTTTCAAATGCGCCTTGCGAAAACGCTGTCTCGGCATGCTCGAGCGATCCAGAGGTCGAAACGCCTATGGTCGTCACACTGGACTGCTTGAAGCCCTACGACCTGGACCCGAGGGTCACGCGCAATCCCAAGTACGATGAAATCAAGGCGTCCATCCGCCAGCGTGGACTCGACTCGCCGCCGCCGATTACCCGGCGTCCAGGTGAATCTTGTTTCCGCGTGCGCAACGGTGGCAACACGCGGCTTTCGATCCTGCGCGAGCTCTGGTCTGAAACAAAGGACGAGCAGTTTTATCATCTGACCTGCACGTTTCGCCCTTGGCCCGAGCGCGGTGAAATCATTTCCCTGACAGGCCACCTAGCTGAGAATGAAATGCGCGGCGGTCTGACATTTATCGAGCGCGCGCTCGGCGTTGAGAAAGCCAGGGAGCTTTACGAGCTTGAGAGCGGAGCGGCGCTTTCCCAGTCAGAGCTGTCCAGGCGCTTAACCTCGGACGGCTACCCTGTTCACCAATCCCACATCAGCCGGATGCGAGATGCGATTCACTACTTGCTGCCTGCGATTCCCAACGTTCTGTACGGAGGGCTAGGCCGACATCAAGTCGAGCGCCTTGCTGTGCTTCGACGGACCTGTGCCAAGATCTGGGATGAGCATGCAAAAACAAAAATCCTGACCATCGATTTTGCATCCCTTTTTCAGGAAGCTCTGATGTTATTTGATGGAGCAACGGCCGATTTTTCTATCGACCGCGCTCAGGATGAGGTCATTGGGCAAATGGCTCATTACTTGGGTGTTGACTACGACACGCTGGCCTTGGCGTCTGAGGCAGGCGAAAAACGTGAGCAGGCATTAACTCACGTTCCGAGTCATCGCTACGCGCCCTGCCCTCCAAAAACGGCTGCTTCGGAAACCGGTCTGGACCTCCCAACCGTCCCGTCTATCCCGACTGGCCCTCCAACGAAAACTGTTCAGGCGCTTAAAGAGCCTGACCATCCGGATGCATCTGGTTCTGATCGCCTGCAATCCATCCAAGCGTTGGTGGCCAGACATACGGGCGATGAACCCTCTCTGGCATCTGACGTCCTGCCGTTTTCACAAGGGAGTCTCTTCCCTATTTCGGACATCTGGAACATTGATCCGGCACTGGATGAGCCACAACGCCTGCGGATACATATCAGCCAATTCGCACGTGAAATTTGTCAGGACGTTGCCCAGGCCGACCTCATCACCGAAGTGGATGAAGGGATCGGCTTTCGTTGTCGCCTCGAGACGGTACCCGAGCATCCCTCACAGTTAACCTTGGTCGCCTTGCTCGAGACATTGACGACCAATTCCTCTGTACCAAGCGTCCCGATGCAAATCGGCCCTCTTCTATTGGGAAGCGCACATCGGGATGCCCAAGCATACCGATTGAGCGACGCCAATCTGATCAAATTGTTTCGCTTGATTCGTTTAGCCCGACGCTTGATTGACCTCAAATCAGAATTTGGCACCGACCAGGACATGCACACCAAGGAGGACTCATGACGACACCCCATCCGATCAACCAAGCCGTTATAGCCCAGGCGCTGCATGATCTGCGCAACGGCCAACTCAGACGCTGCAAGACCATGGGATTTGCTGATGAGGATTTGGCCGCCCTCAAGGAGCCCGGGCTGATCAGTGTCCTGCTCAATGCCCGTGTGCCTTGGTGCACGGTCCAGATAAACCGTGGAGTACTGCAGAAAATCCTCGGTCAGGCAGAAGGCGTGGGGCTAGAAATCGCCAGTGTTGATCGGATGCTGCACCTGGGCGCCAGTACGGAGATGGTCAGTCACTTCTACGGTCTGACTCATCAGGAAGTGGCCCTGCGTCGCAACATTTTGGGACTGCCCAAGCGTAAAGGCCGGCACCATGTGCTCAGCGAAGCACAGGACACACTGCTCTGGGAGCGTTGGCATCCTCAATTCAAGGCACGAAAAATTTCGGTAGACGATGACCGGGCCTTACTGGACCTGACGCTTGATCTGGCTGAGGAGCTTTCATACCCGGCCTCGGTGGTTTGGGCATCATTGCGTGACTGGATCGATCAAGGGTTGGTCTAGCGTGGTGAAAAGCTCGGCCCCCAAACCTCTCTCCTCCGTGCTTGATAGCGCCCTGAAGAGCTTGTGTGCCCCGAGCACGCAAGGGAATGGGGACGGTTTCCTGTTCAGTGGCAACCGCCATGAAACCGTCCCTAGGGCGTTGCTTCTCGATGAGCGTTTGACCCCGCTTGAACGCAATGCCTGGCAAGTTTTTCGGCTGCTGCTCAACGACGACGGAGTCACCGCTTTTCCGACCTATGACCAGTTACGTAAGTATCTGGCCTCCGTACCCTGCGGCGCCCTGGCCTCCCATGAGTCAGTTGCGAAGACCTTGACACTCCTGCGTCTGACAAGGTGGTTGAGCTTGGCCCGTCGACGGCGAGATGCACGTACCGGACGTGTGCTCGGTAACCTGTATGTGCTGCATGATCGCCCTTTGACGCCCTTTGAAGCTATGCAGATCGATCCCGAATACATGGTATTGGTCAGCCACACGCTCAAGCACGCCAATAAGGGTATTCAGCGCGTCGGATTGGCGGTGCTCGAAGAAATAAGCCATGACCCCAGCGTTCAGACTCAATTGCTGCCCAGCCATCTACAGGTTTTAGCCTTGCGTCTGCAGCAAGCGCAGGCCGTCGATGTTGCGCCAGATATGCCGACCGAAGAATGTACCTCTCAGGCTCTTCGGAAACAAAACGCCCCGTCTTCGGTATCCGAACCAAGGCCCAAAGCCCCGCAGGACCACTCTCTTCGGCATCCGAAGCCTGCGAGTATGTTAAGTACAAAAGCGTTAAAAACACTACGTACTGGCGAGTGTTCGCAGGAAGGTTTCGAGCTGGATCTCCCTCCCCGCTTTTCATCGCTCACGCCTGCACAGCAATCGGGTGCCAAAGTGGCGTTGCAGCGATTGCCAGGCGAATTGCGGCAGGCAGTCCTGGATGAATGGGCAGCTCGGTGTCGAGAGGCCCACATACGCAATCCAGCCGGCTACCTGTTTGGCATTTTGCAGAAAGCGTTGCAGGGTCAATTCACCGTCTGGGCAGCCAAGGAACAAGCTTCTGAATCGGGTGGAACGAAGCCCAGCCCCAAGCAAACTCAGAAGACGGAGCGGGACCCAGCTGTTGCTCACGCCTATCTGGACGAGCTCAAGGGTCTGCTGAAGGAACGATGACGGCAGGGTATCGAGCTATCCCCTGGGGATAGCTGTCGCCCCCACCTCCGCAGTCACCAATCAGGCTCGCACTGCCTGCGCTTTGTTCAATGACAGAGTCCCGCCGTGCCGCAAAGCTGGGCACCCTCCCACAGTCCCTGAGTGACTTCCCATGGCAAACGACCTGCAACTGAACCTCGGTACATTGCGCAGTAGCGTGCAATTGACCTTGCACACCCATCACGCATCTCGCATCTGGCACGGGCGAGACGCCTCCCAAGGCCGAGCAACGATCATCGGCTTGAACGGTTTCATTGCCGTCATGAACAAAATGAAACGTGGCGCGGAACTGGATGACCCCTACGCCGACGTCTGGATGTTAAGAATCGAAGACAAGCTCAACGCGACCAAAGACATCCTCAACGCCTTGAATGAGCAGGTGAACCTGGCGCTATCAGAAGTCCCTTCCGCCTTGAGCTTGGGCGAGAACCTCAATGTGCAGCCAGTCAAATTACCGCTATTCGTCAACGCCCAACTCGGCTTCATGGCCGTGTATCTGTTGGCAGACTATGACGACCTGGCGCGACGTCTGATCCTGGCTCATCACACCGCATTGATTGATCGCTCCAGCTTAGAACACTGGCTTAACGAAGGAGCACACGCTTTACGAAGCCTGTTCAGCCTGGCTCAACAGTACAAATCATCCGGCTTGAACCGTGAGGACTATCAGGCCAATACCCCCCTGGCAATATCGGCCAAAGAACGTTTTGGTGAGATTGATCAAGACATTCTGGAAGGCAACCGTCGCTCGCGCTTTGCCCCACCCTTGATGCGCCGTCTCACGATCAGTGCCCCTCAAAGGGACGAAGAGAATACCCTGGACGTCGCCATCGACAGTGAAGGGCCCTGCCCTCATGAACCTGCCTCCTGCGCTCCGGAGCAGCCAGCAGAGGAAAAGCGCTGATGGCCTTGCATTATTTCAAACCCTTGGTTCATTCAGAGCTCGAGCAACTGCAGCATGCGGCCTACCTAAAAGGCCTTTTACAGCCTTTTAAAGGTAAGGGCTGTTTGGAGGACTGGGCCAGCGATTGCAATGCACTTCGTGACGGTCTGATTGAGCTGGCGCAGACACGAATCCTGACCCAAGCTCGGCGTTATCCCTTCAACCTGCTGGCAGCCCAGTTGACCCGCCACAGCACGGGGGCTGGGACGACCTTTCTGCGCTGGCGCAACCCCGATCGCACCAACATGGGGGTATCCCTGTGGCAGCAATGCATTGAACACGAGGCCACTCCCAATCTGCTGATTGACGACCTCTACGCACTGGAGCAACAGCGGATCGTGCTGAATATGCAAATCAGCATGACCCACGTCCTGGCCCGCCAAGCCAATGACTGCGCCATCAAAATGGCGCATGCCGAAGCGGTCTATCAACGCTGCGTTAACCAACGCGCCCTTGTATAAGCGAGCCCCTCATGAGCACTCATTTTTTCGGTGAAGGTAATATCGGATCGGCGCCCGAATTTCGGGAATTCAACAACCGCAATGACGAGCCCAGGCGTCTGCTGAGGCTCAACGTTTATTTCGACAACCCTGTCCCTGTCAAAGACGGCTATGAAGATCGAGGCGGCTTCTGGGCGCCGGTTGAAATCTGGCACCGTGAAGCAGAGCACTGGAGCACGTTGTATCAAAAAGGCATGCGGGTGATGGTCGAAGGACGCTCGGTCAAGGAGGAATGGGCCGATGCGGATGAGAACGCGCGAGTGACGTTCAAAATCGAGGCGCGGCGTGTGGGCATCCTGCCCTACCGGGTCGAACGGGTCACATTGGGTGGCAAATCATCTGCCGCCGCTACCGATGGCGACGACCATCCGCATTGATCCTTGGAAGCGCGAGAGCGGCTGGCCCTGTCGTCAGTCGCTCTTTTGTCCCAAAACGCTCGCAAGCCCTACTGCGTTGTGAGTGTCCACTGACGTCCATCCTGTTCCAGCCAGCGGCACATGACGAATTCGCTGGTGCAAAGACCGCTGCTCCCAAGCCTGGCTCATGGTCGTCTCTGCCGACTGATCATCAATACGCTCTGATGCAGAATCGCTTTGAGAGTCGCGCGCACCGTCTCCCCTCATGCATCTTCCTGCCCTCTCAACTGCTTTGCTGGGCATGACATGCGACTCTTTCTGTGTGAAAAACCTTCCCAGGGCAAAGACATTGCCAGGGTACTTGGCGCTCGACAACGTGGCAGCGGCTGCTTCAAAGGCGTGGGTATCAGTGTGACCTGGTGCATCGGACACCTGGTCGAAGCGGCACCACCTGAAACTTATGATGAGCGCTTCAAAAAGTGGTCGCTGGACCATTTGCCCATCCTTCCAATCTCGTGGCGCGTCCGCGTCAAAGCGAACACGGCGGCTCAGTACAAAATCGTCAAACAACTACTGGCCCAAACATCTGAATTAGTGATCGCCACTGATGCGGACCGCGAAGGCGAGATGATTGCTCGAGAGGTGCTTGAGCTGTGTCAGTACCGCGGTTCTATCCAACGGCTGTGGCTGTCAGCACTTAACGACGCCTCCATCCGCAAAGCCCTGAGTCAGTTACGACAGGCAGAAGAAACTCAGTCCCTCTACCATTCTGCCCTTGCCCGCTCACGAGCGGATTGGCTGATCGGCATGAACATGAGCCGACTGTTTACCCTCCTGGGCCGCCAGGCAGGGCTCAACGGAGTGTTGTCGGTGGGACGTGTGCAAACGCCGACCTTACGCTTAGTGGTTGATCGGGATCGCGAGATCGAACGATTTGTACCAACGCCTTACTGGGTTATCCAGGTGAAGCTTGAAGTACTGGGGCAAGCGTTTACAGCGCAGTGGGTGGTACCCGACAGTGCCACTGACGAAGCTGGCCGCTGCATCAGGCAAGCCATCGCTTTGCAGGCGCAGCAGAGCCTCAGAGCGACAGGGGTTGCACAGGTATTGGAGGTTGAGACGCAACGAACTCGAGAGGCTCCGCCGCTCCCCTTCGACTTGAGCACCTTGCAAGAAGTTTGCTCAAGACGCTTGGGCTACGGCGTGCAGGAAACATTGGACATTGCTCAATCGCTTTATGAGACCCACAAAGCGACGACCTATCCGCGCACAGACTCAGGCTACCTTCCCGAAAGCATGTTGCACGAGGCAGAAGCGGTCTTCGCTGCACTGATAAAGAGCGATCCTGGCGTGGGCCCTTTGGTGCAATCCGTCGATCCCACGTTGCGCTCCCGGGCTTGGAACGACAGCCATGTCAGCGCGCATCACGGCATTATCCCGACACTGGAACCGTTTGAACGGTTGGCCTTAAGCGAACGCGAATGCGCGGTCTATGAGTTGATTCGTGCCCGTTATCTGGCGCAGTTTCTGCCCCCTCATGAGTACGACCGCACCGCCGTGAAGCTCACCTGTGGCAACCATGCATTGAAAGCCCATGGCAAACACATCGTGGAATCAGGTTGGCACCAAGTATTGGGTAGCGAATGCCCCCCCAACGACGACGAAGCGTCGCCACGCAGCCAAGCGCTACCAGACCTGCATTCGGGTGTTTGCTGCAACGTGGTGGACGTGGAGCTAAAGTCCCTCAAGACTCAGCCCCCCAAAGCTTATACCCAGGGTGAACTGATCAAGGCCATGAAAGGCGTGGCCAAACTGGTGACAGACCCAAGGCTGAAGCAGGTTCTCAAGGAGACGACAGGCATCGGCACAGAAGCCACACGGGCCAATATCATCAGCGGTTTGCTGAGCCGAGGGTATCTGTACATCAAAGGGCGATCTGTACGGGCTTCTGAGGCAGCCTTCACCTTGATCGATTCGGTACCTCCCGCCATAGCGGATCCGGCCACCACCGCCATCTGGGAGCAGGCGTTCGACATGATCGAGGCCGGTCAACTGACGCTGGAGGATTTCCTCGCAAAACAAACCGCCTGGATCAGCCGACTGGTCGAGCATTACCGTACGACGACCTTGGCGCTCCATAGCCCTGGCGGCCCGAGCTGCCCTTTGTGTGGGGCGCCGATGCGTCAACGTGACGGCAAGCACAACAAGTTTTGGTCCTGTACTCGGTATCCAGAATGTCGGGGGGCTTTACCCATCGCCTCGCAAGGGAGGGTGCCCCCACGCCACCGAAAGCCGCGTCGTTCAAAACCTGGAAACGCCTGAACGACCTTGCCCAAGCTCGCTTCTCCTTCTGAAACAGCGAGCGCGCCAAGCCGAGCAACAGCCGGTGGCACGGAGGAACACATCGTCTGAGCTGTGCCTACAGCATGATGGTTCAGTAGGACAGTGCCGTGCTGAAGGGTCCCCTGATCGCCTTCCCTGGGGCGATCAGGAGACCCTTCAGGGTGGACATAGTCGGTACCGGACCCCGCCGGTCAAACAACGAGCTCCTTTTGTACGCGGATGTGTGCCTGATGATACCGACCCACGCCACGAAACGGGTCGGGTGAGATGCTTGTGAAGGCGCCTGGCCTGACGACCGCCAAGCCCGGAACAGCCCCACGGGTGGCCTCTCTGTTCAAGCCGAAGGTCACGCCTTCGGCGCCTTTGTCCTTTCTCCCACTTTGCGCCGTGCCTGACATCGCTCGGGCAAAAAAATGCGCGCTTGCAAAGGACATACCCCATGATTCAAACCTCTCCGCCACTGCAATACGCCAGTGTTTGCAGCGGGATTGAAGCGGTGACCGTCGCCTGGAAGCCTTTAGGCCTCACCCCGGCTTGGTTTTCCGAAATAGCACCGTTCCCTTGTGCGGTGCTGGCCCATCATTACCCAGCCGTACCTAATCTCGGTGACATGAAGCGACTGGCTCGTCGGGCACTCGACAGAACCATTGCTGCTCCTGCCATTCTGATTGGCGGCACGCCGTGCCAGGCATTCAGTGTGGCGGGTTTTCGCGCGGGCCTCGCAGATGCTCGAGGTGCTCTGACTCTTACATTTGTGGAGCTTGCCAATGCAATCGATCAAGTCCGAATACAACAAAAGGAACCTGAAGCCATCATCGTCTGGGAAAACGTTCTCGGCGTGCTCAACGATAGGGGTAACGCCTTCGGATGTTTTCTCGCAGCACTGGCTGGCGAAGAACATGAACTCGTCCCCCCAAGGAAGACTTGGTCGCACGCAGGTGTTGTGTTTGGTCCCCAAAGAACAGTCGCGTGGCGCGTCCTGGATGCCCAATATTTCGGCCTGGCCCAACGACGCCGTCGCGTGTTCCTTGTCGCAAGTGCTCGTGTGGGATTTGATCCCTCCGCGGTACTTTTTGAGCGCCAAGGCCCGCGCCGGGATACTGCGCCGCACCGCACGCTACAAACGCAGGCTGCCACCCCTGCTGGCGCAGGCCTTGCAACCTTAAGTGCCCCCTTACGCGCCGTCGTGTTCAGCAACGCCTATGGCATGGCCAACGGCCAAGGCGGGGCTGAGGCGGCGTTGGAATGCTGCCCTACACTGACCTGCAATCACGACGTTGCGATTGTGGTGTGTGGCACACACGGCTCCGTCTGTGAAACCTCAATTCCCCATCTGCTGCACCAAAACGTTATCGCATGCAACAGCCGCCACGCGCGCCCTACGGCCAGGCGCCTGCTTCCCATTGAATGTGAGCGCTTGCAGGGACTACCCGATAACTACACACGCATTCCCAGGCGTCATTACGCAATAAGGCGCATCAGCCACCGTCGGCCTCCGGACATGTGGGAAGTCACCGACAATGGCTGGATGCTGATGGCTGCTGACGGCCCCCGTTACAAGGTCATAGGCAACTCAATGGCCGTCCCCTGCCTGACTTGGCTCGGTAAACGTTTGCTCGACGTGCTTAGAAATCCGGAGTCTTTCAGCGAGGTATTGATCACTGACAGGCCGGCTAAGAAAAACCATTCTTGACCACGCAAGACTGATCACTGATCAGCGCATGCCCAGGCAGCTAGGGTCTTCAAAGCTGTGTCGTGAAATGTTTCACGCTGGCCCCGCCCAGTCCGCCCGGCATCGTTTCCGTGGACGTGCGCCTTCGAAGGCGTTGATGCCTGTCTTTCGCCGTGAGGGTTACCCACACCTTTCACTTAAATCAGATCCAAGGAGTCATTAGCGATGAAAAACGCTCCCGCTACTCAACTGTCGTCTCTGTCCCAGCCTAAGCCCGCCGCACAACTTGCTGATGTCGGCAATACAGCAGCCGCTTTCTTCGCCGCTTGGAAAAAAGGCGTTGCCTTAGCCGGTTTCACCTATTTTGGTGACGGTTCTAAAGCTGGATTCAACAAGGCCAATTGCCGATGGGATCTGCGCCCCATCATGCGATTGATCGATAAAAACTTCGAAGTCCTGAGCAATCAGGAACGGATATTAATAGCTGCAATGGTGAGCTTCCACGACACCCAAAAAGGTTGTGAGTTGCTCAAGCAGGCAGGGGTTAAAGGCTTGGCTGATCTGGGCCTTTTAGACCCTCTACAGCGAGGCATCATTGCTTCGCTGATCCTTCATTACCACGGCTGGTAATCAGCCTCTTTATTCACTGGGGCCTGGCAGTTTTCCCCACTTTTCAAACCAATCACCCATTGGGGGCGACTGCCCCTTCGGGAGAGGCGCCTCCATCGTTATTCCTAGCCTGGAGGCATGTCATGAATCCTACGTTTGATGAAACGACCTATTTTGACCTTCACATCACTGGACTGGGTTACCTCAATCGCATTCGTGAAGTGAAGCTCAAGAAAGGTGAATCATTCCTAGCTTGCGACATCGCAGCGCTCAATGGTCCGACCGACTGCGCTGAGTATCGGCGTTTCGACGTTCGTGTCACAGGCGAAGATGCACAGGTACTGGTTCGGCGCTGTGCCAGAGCCGTTGAGTTGGACCGTAAGGTCCTGGTTGGTTTTCGTCTGGGAGATCCCTGGGTGGACACGTTCACTTACTCCAAAGGCATTAACCAGGGACAGTTGGGCGTGAGCTTCAAGGCCCGATTGCTCTTGTTGAACTGGATCAAGATCGACGGTGTTTTGGTGCATAAGCGCGAACCTTCGAATCAAGACAGCCTGAAATCCGAAGCTACAACTCAACCAGTGAATGCAGCTCCTCCATCACCCGAAGAGGACTTTGCATTCTGATCTCAGATCCGGCTACGGGTCTTGGTTTTTCCTCAACGTCGTCATTCACGTCGACGTTTGAAGCTCCCACCCTCCCTCGTAAGCCATGACGCCCGAGGGGGGTGTCATGGCCCCACTTTTTAAATAGGAAGCAGACCATGATTGTTATCAAATTTGGAGATTCGGCCAAACCCTGGTCCGAGCACGGCGCTTTGGTTATGACCCCTGGCGTTGATGCACTGATGAAAACGAAACGATTAGATCCGTTCCATTACTTCGGCCGCCACATCTTGGGCGACTGGGGCGATATCTGTGATGAAGATCGTCAGCTCAATGAAGATGCGCTGCAATCGGGTTATCGTCTGATGTCTGCCTACGATGTTGAACCTGGCTTGAGATTGTGGGTTATCACCGAAGCTGATCGTACCGTGACCACCATTCTTCTACCTGAGGAATATTGAGGCCTGCGGCCAGACCTCTCTAGCACTTCAGTTAATCCTCGCAACGGCCTCCTCGGAGGCCGTTTTCTTTGATGGCCTTGAAACAGGTAACGGGTCATTACCTATTGATGGCTGCTACAGAGTCACCTGCTTGAGATCGTTCGCATATCCCATCCAGGAACTCCTCGTATGCCCACGATACAGATGCGTCTGCTGCCCTTCATGCTATTGAGCCACCTAACCCTGACTGCGTGCCTGTCTACGGAACGAACCTCCATAGAACAGGCCGTACCGAGTGTGCCCCAGCCCTCTTCCGACCACTACATCCCCGTTCAACGATATGGTCGATACACCCTGGTGGAGCTCGCGCCGCACGTTGCACAACAAAACCTTCTGCTTCAAGTGATCGATATCGATCTTCCCGGCAATTGGTCCATCTCAGTTGCTGATGCGCTGCGCTATGTCCTTTTGCGCTCGGGGTATCGACTTTGTGATCGCACACCAGAAAACGCGGCACTGTTTGCCCTACCCCTCCCTGCACCTCACCTGAAGCTCGGCCCTGTTCAACTTCGCGACGCGTTACAGACGCTTGCGGGGCCAGCCTGGGCGCTGCAAACCGATGATCAGCTTCGCCTGGTCTGCTTCATCCCTGTTGCCGGGGCTGCCAAACCCAGCCCTACAGCACAAGCGGAAGTCAATCTGGAGGTCGCACAATGATATACGCCACCCTGCCTGGGCCTCGTTTGCACAGTCGCCTTAAACGCTGGACGCCTGCGCTTGTATTCACGCTGATGAGCTGCGTGCTCGCCTCTCATCAGGTGTCGTTGTCGAAGCTGGCCCAGGGTCTGAGCGACCATCCTGACGTTAATCGCCTGGAGCATCTTGAAAGTACGGTGTTAGGGCTAGAGCAAGCTGTCCTGCAAGTGCAACAGACAGCGAGACACGTACCCAATCGTAACGACCTGGAGGATCTGCAGGTTGATCTGAACAAGCGCCTGGTAGACCTGGAGAACACCTTAGCAACACATATGGCGCAGCAGGATTTGCAACCATTGCTGCAACGATTGGAGCGGCTCGAATCCAGTCAGAAATCAATCACGCAAACTCCCACTCCCACTCCCAAACAAGCCAAGCCCTCTATTCAAAAACCGAAGAAAGGCGCTGAGCCTAGCTTCCAGATCTTGGGTCTGGAGCTACGAGGCGCAGTGCAGTTTCTGTCTGTCGCACCAGTAGGTGTCCAAGCGCTGGATCAAAGCCAACTTTTGAGGATCGGCGATACCTATCTCGGCTGGAGGCTTGAGCGCCTCGACGAGCAGACGGCAGTGTTTTCTGTCGACGGCATCACGCACAAATTGAACGTTCGATAGGAGTGGCTATGTTCCGCTTGCATTTACTGCCCCTGCTGGCCCTGTCGCTATGTTGTGGGGTTCAGGCACAACACTTCACTCCGAGCACCCTCGCTGGGCTCAAGTCCAAGCCACATACCGATACGGCGGTTTCTCTTGAAAGCGCGTTATTGGCTCAACAATGGGGGTTGGAGCAAGAAGAATTCGACCGTTTCACTGCACTGATGCGCGGCCCACTGGGTACGTACTCCCCTCACCTGGACCCATTGAGCGCTCTGGGGATCGAGGCCCGAACTGATGCTGAACGGCAGCACTATGCCCAGCTTCAGGTTGAAGCCGAAGCTGTACGCGTCGAGAAGTTACTCTCCTATCAACGTGCCTATGATCAAGCATGGAAAAACCGAATTCCGGGGATGGTACTGATCAATCCTCCTCCGTTACACAGTCCACTACTGATCAAGACCGCCGGAAGAAAATCTGTTTTCGTGCGCCTTGACTGTGCTGAATGCGAGCATCGGGTCAGGCAACTCCAAGCCTCAGGGACAGCGTTCGATCTTTACATCATTGATAGCCAACATGACGACAACGGCATTCGTCAGTGGGCTCATAAAGTTGGGATCAGGCCCATCAAGGTTCGAGACGGAACCATTTCAATCAACCATGACAAAGGACGCTGGGTATCGATCGGTGATGCCGGAGAACTGCCGGCTGTGATGCAGGAGGTCAATGGCAGGTGGGTGCGACAGTGAGTACTCGCAGTCCACTGCTTCGCCTCCTGAGCCTCGCCAGCCTTTTTTGGATGGGTTTTGCTGAAGGGGCCGTGACCGCTCTGGAACCGCCCCCAGCCTACGGTTTAGCTGCGCGGCGAATGGGAGTGCCTGCGGAACTGTTGTTTGCAGTGGCGCTACAGGAAAGCGGCGTCACGCTGCGAGGCCAACGAATGCCATGGCCCTGGACGCTCAACATCGCGGGGGGCTCCCGTTATTTCCCTAGAGAATCTGATGCCTGCGACACACTTCAACGAGCCCTTAAGCACCACCCTCCCTCTCAAATAGACGCAGGTCTGGCCCAGATCAACCTGGGTCACCAACGCCATTTTTATCGGCACCCTTGTGAGTTGCTGCGACCTCATCGGAATCTGGAGGTTGCCGCCACCATCCTGCGTAACCATCACCGCCAGGGCGAAGATTGGCTCCTAGCTGCTGGTCGTTATCACCGTCCGGCAGGCGGACCGTTGGCTACACGCTACCGAGATCGCATCCGCAAACACCTGGACCAATTGGCTTCAAAAAGGAGACTGCAACCATGAAAAATACCATTGGGTGGATATGCATTCTTTTAGCACTCGATTGCACTCCATGCATGGCGGACAAATCGATGCCTCAATACGCAGAGGACCGCTTTCGCGAAGACGACCTACTGCCGATTCACTCCAAGACCTTGTCCCCCGGAACCGTTAAACGCAGGCCCCTGAATGCCTCTGGTTTACCGGCATTCTTCCTGATCGGAGACGACGCGCTTTCACGATCTTGGCTTAGGCAGCGACTACCCCAACTGACCAAGCTCAAGGCCGCCGGGTTGGTCGTCAATGTGGAGTCCAACGCATCACTCATTCAACTTCGTCAGTTAGCGCCAGGTCTCACCCTGTCTCCCGTCTCCGCCGATGATCTGGCCCAACGACTGCAACTTCAACACTACCCCGTTTTAGTCACGGCCAGCAGTATCGAGCAGTAACCATGACGCACAACCATGGCATTGAAACGCTGCTACGACCGGCGGTGGAGTTGTATAGCGTCGCTGCATGCAGCTCCGGGGCGATCCTATGTATCACAGCGCCGTGGTCATTAGCCCTAGCGCCTGCTATCGGTGCAGCCGCGGCCTGCGCCTTCGCGGTTCTAGGCGTCATTCGCCTAAACCAGGCATGCACCGTTTTGCGCTATCGCAGGCAGATGAGGCGATTGCCACGCTATATGATGACCAGCCGTGAAATCCCAGTCAGTCATCAGCGCCTGTTTGTGGGAAAAGGATTTCGTTGGGATCAACGCCATACCCACCGACTGATGCAGACTTACCGACCGGAATTCCGACGTTTTGTAGAACCCTCGATTCTGTACAAGTGGGCACGCCGGCTGGAAGCAAGACTTGAATTTTCTCCTCACCCGTTGAGCCAGCTCCCCCGCCTCACTGGCTGGGACCATCCGCTGAACCCGATGAGGCCATTACCGCCAGTGGGGGGTATGCCACGGCTCCATGCTGTAGAGCTTCAAGAATTGGATGTCACCCTCCCCTTGGGTGAAAGGGTCGGTCACACGCTGGTGCTAGGTACCACTCGAGTTGGAAAAACTCGACTTGCCGAGCTATTCATCAGCCAGGACATTCGTCGCGGCGAGGTCTGCATCGTTTTCGATCCAAAGGGTGATGCCGAGCTGCTCAAGCGCATGTACGTTGAGACCCAACGTGCAGGTCGCGGTGACGAATTCTATGTTTTTCACCTAGGACAACCCACAATCTCAGCCCGATATAACGCCATCGGCCGTTTCGGACGTATCACTGAGGTGGCATCCCGAATTGCCGGGCAACTATCCGGTGAAGGTAACTCTGCTGCTTTCAGGGAGTTTGCCTGGCGCTTCGTCAACATTATCGCTCGTGCCCTGGTTGAACTGGGCCAACGTCCGGATTATTTGCTGATCCAGCGGCACGTGATCAACATCGACGCGCTATTCATCGAATATGCGGCTCACTTCTTTGCCGAAAAAGCTCCCAAGGCTTGGGACGTCATCGTGCAACTGGAAGCCAGGATCAATGAAAAAAACACTCCGCGGCACATGATGGGTCGTGAGAAACGGGTCGTGGCGATTGAGCAATACCTGGCGCAGGCACGCCTGTATGATCCTGTGCTCGACGGACTGCGTTCAGCCGTGCGCTATGACCGGACCTATTTCGACAAGATCGTCGCCTCCCTACTGCCTCTGCTGGAAAAACTCACCACGGGTGAGATCGCCCATCTATTGGCTCCCGACTACACCAATCTGAATGACTCGCGACCGATCTTTGACTGGATGGAAGTCATGCGCAAACGTGCTGTCGTTTACGTTGGCCTCGATGCACTTTCGGATGCCGAGGTGGCCTCTGCCGTGGGCAACTCCATGTTTTCGGACCTGGTGTCTGTGGCCGGTCACATCTACAAGTTCGGAGTGGACTTTGGGTTGGATAAAGCAGTGGCAGATAAGAAAATCCCCATCAACCTCCATGCCGATGAATTCAACGAGCTGATGGGAGACGAATTCATCCCGATGATTAACAAAGGTGGTGGTGCCGGGATTCAGGTCACGGCCTACACCCAGACGCTCAGTGATATCGAGGCACGAATCGGAAACCGGGCCAAGGCGGGCCAGGTCATCGGCAACTTCAATAATCTGTTCATGTTGCGCGTTCGTGAAACGGTCACAGCCGAGTTACTCACCAACCAGTTGCCCAAGGTGGAGGTGTATACAGCGTCGGTGATGAGCGCTGCTACCGACAGCTCAGACCCGCATGGCAACACTGCCTTCACTTCAAATACCCAGGATCGAGTCACCGCGACCTCAGTTCCTATGATCGAACCTGCCCATGTGGTCGCCCTGCCCAAAGGGCAAGCCTTCGGATTGATTGAAGGCGGTCAGCTTTGGAAGATTCGCATGCCACTCCCCGCACCAGATCCCGATGAAGTGATGCCCAGGGACCTCCAAATGATGGCCAGCTACATGCGTAAACGTTACGTCGCGGCGGATGATTGGTTGAATTTGGCAGCCGTGCTCTATCAAGATGCCCCACTGCCAAAGGATCTACTCGAAGAGTCTGCACCGTCCGAGCAGACCGAAGAATGAGCGAACCGTCATCGACAGCGCAACGTCAGCAGCGGCAGCAACAGGGATTTGTGTTCGGTTTGATTACACTGCCTTTCCGGTTTGTCGCTGTGTTGTTCGGGTCGCTGTTGCTGAACATCGTGATCGAGTGTATCGGTATGTATGCCTTCTGGCCTGAAGATGGCTGGCGGCATTCAAGACAGATGTTTGAATATGAGCTGGCCCAGTTGTCCAATGACTTCAAACGCAGCGCATTGGTGCAAGAACCAGGTCGCAGCGCCAATGCAATTGTCCAGCTGGTGTATGAAGGTGTGCTGATCAAGACCGGAATCATCAGGTCTCTGAAAGAAACATCGGAGGGCGCGACCCGAGCCCACGCTGAGGCGCTTCACCAACCTCACTACTACATTGCGCTGCTGTACATACACTTGGAAAACAACCTGATCGCTGCGGCATTTTGCGTCCTGGTGTTCGTCGTTCGGCTGATCGTGCTGTTTCTCTCAGTGCCGCTGTTGTTTATGGCGGCCTTCATCGGCTTGGTGGATGGACTCATACAACGTGACATCCGTCGTTTCGGTGCAGGTCGTGAGTCAGGCTACGTCTACCATCGAGCCAAGGCCTGTGTGATGCCGTTGCTGACATGGCCCTGGGTCATTTACCTGGCGCTGCCTGTGAGCTTGAATGCTGCCTGGATTCTGTTACCTGGTGCGATTTTTCTGGCAATCACTCTTTCCCTAGCAGCCAGTAGATTCAAGAAATATCTCTGACCGTTGCTAGTGATATATCGCTGATCAATAGGGGGTTCTCCCATGACATATTGATCGCAGCATCAGTACGTCCCCCCTAGCACTATCGAGCCGTCTGACTGAACGAGCTCAACCATGATCACTCCCTCACCTCCAACACTCACAAAGGCTACCGGCCTGCTCTTCACACTCGTGGGAGCAGTCACTGCAACAGCCAATGAGATCGTTGATGAACATACCCGCCTAGCCACCGTCCTTCGCGAGCTGACGGCTATCGAGCGGCTTGTCGCTGCCGATGATTTCATCAAAGCCCCCGAGACCGCTCGCTACCACTTTGACTATGTCCGTTTACGCATGGATATCCATCGTGTCAGTACGGGAATCAAAGACTATCTGTCTCCCAAGCGGGCCTCCCCTCGCGACGCCGGGGCGTTGTACGGCAGTTATTTCGATGAAACGGTGCCTCATCAATGAGCACCGCCCAAATCGCTGCTTTTCAAGCAAACGGTGGCTTCTCACCTTCAATCACCGCCCTGGTTCTGACTTCAACCGTGTTTGCGGTGCTGTTGCTCTGGGGCACCTGGGCTATACGAACCGCCTATTCCGGCTGGGCTGAGCAACGGCTGAACCAGCGCCAGTTCCTCGGCGTGGTGATCCGCTTCATGGCGATGTACCTGGCCCTGACCTACCTCCTCCTTTCGTAAGCCAATGGAATCTTCCATGAATTTTTATATCTCGTGCTCCAAAAGATTCACTGTCGTACCAGCCCTTTGGACTAGCGCACTGCCCTCCTTGGCTTTGGCCAAAGGCAAGTTACCGACGATGGAGGACCCATCCCGCGGTGCGGGCAAGGGCATCATGGATACGATGCAAAACTATGGCTACGACATCGTGATGCTTGTGGCGCTGCTAGTGGTTGCTTCCATGTTCATCGGTGTCTGCTATCACGCTTACACCCGTTACTCCGAAATTCATACAGGACGATCTACCTGGGGTCAGTTCGGCCTGAGCATCGCGGTGGGTGCAGTCATGCTGGTGGTCGGCATTTGGCTGCTGACCAAAGCCACCGGGATTTTGTGAGGACGACGCCCCATGGAGTCTCTACAGAGTGCGCCTAAGGCCACCATTACCTTCCTGCCCCACCGCCTGAATCGACAACCTGTTGTCGTTCGAGGATTGACCGCAGATGAACTCTGGATTTGCACCGGATTATCAGCGGCAATTGGCCTGATTCTGGGCGTACCGCTAGTCTGCCTCACCAGCAGCATCGCCATGGTCCCCACCATGATCGTACTGTCGATTGCAGCCGGACTCTTCTTCGGCGGAGGGTTATTACGTCGACAGAAACGCGGTCAACCGGAGACTTGGCTCTATCGACATCTCCAATGGAGGCTCGCCACAAAATACCCTCAGGTGAGCCGCCAATTGGGTATTCATGGGCTCATTACCTACTCCGGCTTCTGGGTGACGCGTCGAGGTGAGGCATGAGCCGGTTTAAAAACGAGGTCCTTCACCTGCAATCTCATGTCAGGACGCTGAGGCTCTGCACCGGTGGGTTATTTCTTGTTGTCGTCGGGTTAGGCGCGGGATGGTGGAATGCCCCACGAGATTTAACCATCCATGTCCCCCCGGACCTGCGCTCTGGCAGCACTCGTAAGTGGTGGGAGATCCCTCCCGAATCTGTCTATGCATTCACCTTCTACATCTTCCAGCAGCTCAACCGCTGGCCCAACGACGGTGAAGACGACTACAGCCGTAACCTGCAATCACTGACGGCCTATCTGACTCCCGCGTGCCGATCGTTCTTCCAACAGGACTATGACCAGCGCCGCCGATTAGGTGAGCTCAGAAAGCGTATGCGCGGAGTGTATGAAATTCCTGGACGCGGCTACGGGGACGACCCGGAAACTCGGGTGAAAGTAATTTCAGACAATGATTGGCTGGTCACCTTGGACATCAATGCCGATGAGTACCACGGCGCCGAGCAGGTTAAGCGTGCACTCGTTCGCTATCCCATCAAGGTCGTACGCCTGGATATCGACCCTGAGCTCAACCCCTTCGGACTGGCCCTGGACTGCTACGAAGGCACGCCTCAACGCATAACACTGCCCACGTCCTCGACACCTGCTACACGAACCCTGGACCGTTCGTTGGGAGATGCCCCATGAATCCATTCGCGACGTCCGTTGTGCTAGGGCTGACGTTGATTCTTCCCCTCTTCAAATGCCAAGCAGTGGAGATAATGCGTTGGGAGCGGCTGCCTTTGACAGTTCCGCTGGTTGTTGGCCAAGAGCGCGTGCTGTTTGTTGAACGTAACGTAAGGGTCGGTATACCGGCCGGGCTGGGAGATCGCTTACGAGTCCAAAGTGCAGGAGGAACCGTGTACCTGCGGGCCAATGAACCGATCGAGCCGACACGTTTGCAGCTACAAGACGCGGCAACGGGAGAGCTGATTCTCCTGGATATCGCTGCTGAGGTAGCTCAAGCGGGTCAGGCGCCGTTGGAAGCGATAAAGATCGTCGAATCCCCCATAAACCAAGCACACACGAAAGATGGCCATTCCGAACCGACAGCCTCTGTCCATGAACATATACAACAAACTCCGGTACCAGTCGTACTGACTCGGTATGCAGCCCAAAACCTATACGCACCGCTTAGAACTGTAGAACCTTTACCCGGCGTCAGACCCGTTAACCTGCCGGCCGATCTCGCGCTCCACCTATTGATGCCTAGCCTATCAATCAGTGCCAAAACGCTCGCTGCGTGGCGGTTGGATGATTACTGGGTTACGGCTATTCGGCTCAGCAATCAAACCCAATCTCATGTTGATCTGGATCCTCGATATCTGTTGGGAGATTTCGCGACGGCCACCTTCCAACATCAGTTCCTTGGCCCCAGGGGCACTCCCTCAGACACCACGGTGCTGTACCTCACCACTCGTGGGCAAGGCATTGCGGCTGCGTTGATTCCCACGATTAGCCCGGTAGATGCAGCCCTGAACCTGCCTCAAGCACTTGGAGCATCGCCGAAGGAGAGGCCAAATGAAAAGTAACGGGCTGCTCAAATGGTTAATGGTTCCGATGGTGCTGCTTGTCGTGCTGATCCTTGTGAAAGTGTTCTCCAATAAGCCCTCCCCAGCCGAACCGCCAGCGCTAGAAAGCCAGCTCACCGCCGAAGAAATGAAGGCACTGGGACTGGAGGGCGACACGCCAAGCGATACGGTGGCCACCCTGGTCGCTCAGGTCAGGCAGCTTCGGGCTGAGCTGAAAAGAACCATAAACGAAAACGAGCTTCGCACGGGTACACCCGAATCGTTGGGCCAATTCGCAGATGTCATCGAGCAGCGCATTCAACTCGCCCTGGAGAATGAACGACGACGAATCCAGGAGGAAAAAAGCACTACCGATGACGGTAACGCTGAGACTCAATGGCTTCTACAAGATCTTCAACGGCAGCTGAGTACCTTGCAGCAGCCGGATGATCCGTCGGACCTGCCGCTGGGACTCGGCTTGCAGGACGGCGACGGCACGGCACTCAAGAACGGTATTCGCTGGATTGAGCCCGATGATGCAATACCAAAAGAATCTGCGAACACCTCCAACGAACCGAGCTTCAGCTTCCCGACACGTTTCGGTCCCGCGCAGAATCCTCTGAGCGATATAGCAAACAATTTCGCCACACGAGCTATCGGAGACCTTGGTAGCCGGCTGCTGAAGCCCACCTATACCGTTCCATCCAATGCCACGCTGATGGGGTCCGTGGCAATGACAGCGCTCATTGGAAGAATCCCCATCGACGGCACCGTTAATGACCCCTACCCGTTCAAGGTACTGATTGGGGCCGACAACCTGACGGCCAATGGCATTGATCTCCCTGAGATCGCAGGTGCGGTCGTCAGTGGTACTGCGTCGGGTGATTGGACACTGTCTTGCGTCAGAGGTCAGATCCGCTCCATCACCTTCGTTTTCCAGGACAGCACCATCCGAACCCTACCGGGTGACAGCCGTGAGGAGTCTGCAGGACAGTCCAGGAGCGACTCAAATCATGGGCAAGAAGGTCTCGGCTGGATCAGTGATCAACATGGCATTCCGTGTGTACCGGGCAAACGGCGAAGCAACGCTCAGCAGTATCTGGGCTCACAGGCTCTGATTACGGCCGCTGGGGTTGGCGCAGCCTCTTTGATCAAGTCAGACAACACGACCCTCTATGCCGGCAATGGCGACGGTGCAATGGGGACCGTAGGCATCTCCAGCGGTGAAGCCATGAACCGATTGCTGGCTAGCGGTGTGCAGGACATCTCGCAATGGGTCAACAAACTCTACGGACAAGCCTTCGCCGCCGTGTACGTGGAGCCTGGCGCACAGATCGCCGTCCATATCGAACAACCACTTACTCTCGACTACGAACCTCAAGGACGCAAAGTCGATCACACCCTCGGAGGTCGTCATGGCATCACGGACTTGGATTGAAGCAATGGCGGCTGCGCTGATCGTCATCACGTTGTCTGGATGCGCAACCAATACCCAGGACCTACTCAGCCATGACGGCAGCACCATGCTGGAGGTCTGGAATCGGCAAACAACCGGCTCGCGTCATGGGCAATCGAGTCAACGATTGCTCGAGGCGCGACAAGCCTTGAGACGTCCACTGACAGAACCTTTGGTGCCCTCCTTTTCGGCTCCCTATACACGGACCGCACAAAACGAAATCCAGCGTCAGTTCCATCGGTTACCCAATCCGGACCTGGTGATGTACGTCTTTCCTCACCGGGCTGGAACAGAAGCCGTACCGGTGCCTGGGTACAGCACCGTTTTTCCACTGCACCAACGCGTGCAATACGCCCTGCCTGGTGAACGCCTGGAGGACTACTGATGGCCTGGTTTTTCTCTCCTCGCAAAAGTTATGAGCCAACGTCGGAGCCTACGGAACAGGATGCCTGGAGCCGGCACATTGCAAAACTCGCTAAGCGAGGTATCGCTGGGCCCGGTGGCTGGCACAACAAACCCGTGACTGAAGCAGACGACACCCGGTTTTACGACGTGTCGCCGTCCTTTGTGGAGCGGCTGCCATGGGTCGAATTCCTGCCCCAATCCAAATGCATGTTGCTGGAGGATGGCGTTTCAGTTGCGGCCTTCTTCGAGCTGATGCCACTGGGTACCGAAGGCCGGGAAACTGCCTGGCTGTTGCAGGCCAGGGATACGCTTGAAAACGTGTTGCAGGACAGCTTCGACGAACTGGATAGCAACCCATGGGTGGTGCAGCTCTATGCCCAGGACGAAACCAACTGGGACGCTTACCTGAATACGCTGGGTCAGTACCTTAGACCACGAGCACGAGACAGCGCCTTCAGTGATTTCTATTTACGGTTCTTTGCCCACCACCTAAAGGCGATTGCCAAGCCTGGCGGACTCTTTGAGGACACCACGCTCACTCGTCTGCCCTGGAAGGGACAGAATCGGCGGGTACGAATGGTTGTTTACCGACGGGCCTCCGTCGCGACATCCAGAAAGGGGCACTCCGCAGAACAAGCCCTGAGCAATGTTTGCGATAGGCTGACGGCCGGCTTGAGCAGTGCTGGACTCAAGACGCAACGCCTTGAGGCAAAGGATATTTACGACTGGCTACTGCGCTGGTTCAACCCCAATCCCACGCTTTTGGGGGATGCTGCAAGTGATCGGGACAGGTTCTATCAGTTAACCGCCTACCCTGAGGAAACAGATCTCGGGGAAGTCGAATTGGCCAGCGGCACAGACTTCTCTCAACGTCTGTTCTTCAGCCAACCTCACTCTGATGCAGCCCACGGCACCTGGTCCTTCAACGGCATGCCGCATCGGGTCATGTTGATGGACCGTATGCGCTCAGTACCCCACACAGGCCATTTGACGGGTGAAACGCGCAAGGGTGACGCCATCAACAGTTACTTCGACCAGATGCCAGAAGACACCATGATGTGTCTGACCTTGGTGGCCACACCTCAGGATGTACTGGAGGCTCACCTTAATCACCTCAGCAAGAAATCCGTGGGCGACACACTGGCCTCGGAGCAAACCCGCCAAGATGTCCAGCAGGCTCGATCAATTATCGGAAGCGCTCACAAACTGTATCGCGGATCCCTCGCGTTTTTCCTACGTGGCAAAGACATTGCGGAACTGGATGCCCGCGGCTTGCAGTTGGCCAACGTGATGCTCAATGCCGGATTGCAGCCCGTACGAGAGGACGACGAAGTAGCCCCGCTCAATAGCTACCTACGTTGGCTGCCGTGTGTCTTCGACCCGGCCAAGGACAAACGGCAGTGGTACAGCCAATTGATGTTCGCACAGCACGCGGCGAACCTAGCCCCGGTGTGGGGCCGTAGCCAAGGGACGGGACACCCAGGCATCACATTCTTCAATCGCGGCGGCGGTACCCTCTCCTTCGATCCGCTGAACCGCCTCGATCGGCAAATGAATGCGCATCTGTTTTTGTTTGGGCCTACCGGTTCCGGCAAGTCAGCGACGCTCAATAATATCCTCAACCAGATCACTGCCATTTATCGACCACGGTTGTTCATCGTAGAGGCTGGCAACTCCTTTGGGCTGTTTGCTGAGTTCGCCAAGCGCCTGGGCCTGACGGTGCATCATGTGAAGCTCTCGCCAGGAGCCGGCGTAAGCCTGGCGCCGTTTGCAGATGCTCGCCGTTTGATTGAAACGCCTGAGGAAATCGAGACATTGGATGCTGAGCGGCTAGAAGAGACGGCCACTCCTCAGGAGGCCGATGAGCAGCGCGACGTCCTTGGAGAATTGGAGATCACGGCGCGCCTGATGATCACCGGGGGCGAAGACAAAGAAGAGGCTCGCCTGACCCGGGCAGACCGTAGTCTGATTCGTCAGAGCATTCTCGACGCGGCACAACGTTGCGCCGATGAGCATCGATCCGTGCTGACTCAGGACGTGCGCGATGCAATGCGTGACCGTGGCCGAGATACTGGCTTGCCTGAGTCGCGGCGAACGCGACTACTCGAGATGGCTGAGGCCATGGATCTGTTCTGTCAGGGGCTGGATGGCGAATTATTCAACCGCCCTGGTACACCTTGGCCGGAGGCGGACATCACCATTGTCGACCTGGCCACCTTCGCTCGTGAGGGTTACAACGCTCAACTCTCAATTGCTTACCTTTCGTTGCTCAACACAGTGAACAACATCGCTGAACGGGACCAATTCCAGGGACGGCCCATTATCAACGTCACGGACGAAGGACACATCATCACCAAGAATCCCCTGCTCTCGCCCTACGTCGTAAAGATCACCAAGATGTGGCGAAAACTGGGGGCCTGGTTCTGGCTGGCCACACAAAATCTTGACGACTTACCCAAAGCCGCAGAGCCAATGCTGAACATGATCGAGTGGTGGATTTGCCTGAGCATGCCGCCTGACGAGGTCGAGAAGATCGCGCGCTTCCGCGAGCTCAGCCCTGCCCAAAAATCGATGATGATGTCAGCCCGCAAAGAGGCCGGAAAATACTGCGAAGGCGTCGTGCTCTCCAAGTCGATGGAGGCGCTCTTTCGCGCCGTGCCACCTAGCCTGTATTTGGCCATGGCCATGACCGAACCTGAGGAGAAAGCAGCGAGGTTCAAGCTCATGCAGGAACATGGAATAAGTGAGCTTGATGCCGCCATTCGAATGGCAGAAAACATAGACCGGGATCGAGGAATTCAACCGTTACAATTTCATAGCGATGGTTAACACCATCATCGTAGCAGCCGTTCTCCATACTGTGTGAATCTCATGCCCCCAAGCCTTCAAGAGGTCAGTCAATGAGCCGAGCACAATCGTCTCTTTCAGAGTCATCGTTGCCGAAAATCGAAGTGTCTAAAGACGGGAAGTATTTCAGAGTGGACTGGGACTATCAGGAAGCGCCTGAAAGCCATGTCCTCTTTGATAATCAATTTTTGGACGGGTACCTACGGGGCGTGATCTCCTCGCTCCGTATCGCTGAGAAAACTATTAGTTGCGCCACCCCTAGAACGGGGACAATCAGAAGATTGGAGCAGGACGTGGCTTTACGACTTGCGGATCTTTTGACGGAAGCACTCCACTCAGCAGTGGCCAAGGAAAGCTTGAGGATGAAGCGAGAGGCTAGCTGGCCGCATGCCAGACACCCAGATGAGCACTCCTCCACTTAATACAGGTCCACCCCACATAAGTGATCGAGCCGGGGGAAGACGTTGAAGTACGAATGAAAAAGTGGAGAGCTGTCAGGACGGTTTAAATCGGGACAGCGACCTTCATTCTCATAACAATGATCCGGCAACGACGTGTCACCTCTGACACCCTTAGCAACTGCCCAGGTAGCTCTGGTCCTTAAGGCTACGGCGCAGCCTCACTGCGCAGACCAAAATCGTTCGCTGAGCATCCTTTTTAGCGAATCTCCGCTCAAGCGGTGGCGGATGCACCTTTCTCCCTTCCGAGTCAGCTCGGGTCTTCTATCTCACACATTCCCTTGGGGTTCCCGCCCTTTGGGACGGGAGCCTCTTTTCGTCAACGGAGTCTCCCATGACAACAATTTTTCCACCGGCCAAGCCCTCCATTCAAGAGAATGAGCCCTCTAATCATGATGACCTGCTGGTCGAAAAAGCGATCTCCATTCTGGAGCAGCGTATGTTCAAGCGCGGTCCTTACCTCGCAAGGCCGCACGACGTTCGCCAATATTTAAAGCTCCAACTTGCAGGGGAACCTCAAGAGGTGTTTTCTGCGCTTTTCCTAGACAGCGCTCATCGAGTGGTAGCCTATGAACCGCTGTTCTACGGCACGATTGACTCGGTGAGCGTCTATCCAAGACGGATACTGCAACGCGCTCTGGAGCATAACTGCGCAGCGATCATCGTCGCCCATAATCACCCGTCTGGCGAAACTCAGCCGAGCAACGTGGATAAAGAAATCACCAAGGTGCTAAACGACCTGCTGCCAAGGCTCAATGTCCGTCTGTTGGATCATTTCATCATCGGAGAAGGTGAGCCCTACTCTTTCGCTGAAGCTGGCTTGCTCTGAACCATCAGGCAGCCTGATCTTTCCGCTACCTCCTAGCCGAAGCGCCCTTTCAGGGCGCTTTTTTTCTGGGTAACGACTATGCGGGCTGCGGCAAAATCCGTTTTTCAAGGGTATGGGCTTCCGAGCGCTGATTCACTGTGCAGATAACCCTGCACAGGATCAATCCATGTCCTACCACCGCTCAAAAATCTTTCGTTTGATTGCCATCCCCCTGGCCGTCGGAATTCCGCTCTCCGCACACGCTTTGAATACCGCAACCATCACTGCGTCCAGCCTGTCGCCAGATTGCATTGCCTATCGCGTGGTAGGCATTTGTTACTGGCTCTTCTGCACCAAGTTCGGATGCAGCGTTAAAACCTCTTCGAAGGTTCACCACTATGTCCCTGACGCAGTGGTGTCGAGCTACAGCACCACCGGCGGGAACCCTTGGACGGAAGTCCGAGCCATGAGCTCAGCCAATGCCTCTGCCCAGGGCGGCGGCGATGGCAGTGCAGGCATCAGCCATGAAAATGACCTCGCCAAATTCAAGAATGCCGATGTAATCGGTCATCCTGGAGGAGCCACCTTCAGCCAGTTTGCGGGGCAGTCTGGTTACTCCTGCCCAGGTGCTGGACAGATGATGATGCCCTACTTCCTGAGCACCTTGGACAGTGTCGCCTGGCGCTACAACATTCCGGAGCTGGTCTTTCCTGAGTCTGTCACGCCGGGCATGAGGGAGATCGGCAGTCGCGCTGCCGGGAACCTGTGGGGAGCGGTCTATCCCCGTGGAGGTTTTTTGCATGGCGTCGACGACCACAAAAGCGCTGCGGTTGTCGCTCAACGCGCGGGAGACATTGTCACTCGGCAAGGTCAAGCACACGTGTACCAGCCGCTTCTGGGCTCCAAGCGGGATGGGTACTGGCCAGCCGGCCCGCTGAAAGAAAGCGACGCAAGCACCGGGAAATGGCAAGAGCTGATGCCCAGCCAATCCCCAACCTGCGTTGTCTTTCCTAACAACGCTGTGCATGTTCAATCACCACGTGGCGACTACGCCTGGGCCCTCTGGCGGCCCTACAGCTGCTGCGAACGCAAGGGGCAGATCTTCCTGGGCAGTACCGATTTCGCGGGAGCAAGCGAATGAAAACAGCCCACTTTCGCACTCCAGTCTCACCTCGTTCCGTCACCAGAATCATCATCGCCACTCTGCTTCTCACGGCCCACAACGCATACGCCACTCAAACCCAGATCAACAAAGACGGCATCAACCACAGCGGTTCGATTGGAGACGATGTGCTCTACAGCATTGGCGGCGGACGCGCTGTGTCCATGGGGGGATCGGCGTCCATGGACAGCATTTCGGTAGGGGCCGGCTGGGACGCCAACTTGATCTGCGGTGACATGAGCCTGGACACCACGCTGCAGAACCAACTCAACGGTGCCACACGCGGCTTCAAATCCATCATGGGCAATATCATCCAGAACGCTACCAGCGCAGTAGCCTCTCTCCCAGCCTTGATCATCCAGCGTGCTGACCCCGGTCTCTACAACCTACTCACCAACGGCATTCTCCAAGCACGGCTGGACTTTGACCGATCCAAGTCGACGTGCCGAGCTGTCGCCGAACGAATGGCAGATATCGCCGGCGGCCAGCTCGGTTGGGGGCAGTTGGCCGAAGGTATGGCGCTGAGTCATACCGTCAAAAACCACGACGCCGTTGCGGCGGTTGAGCAGGCCGAGGCAAATCGAGGCAACAACGGCGTCCCCTGGATTGGAGGTCAGTCGGCTGGAGGCAGACGACAGCCGCCCATCAAAGTCGTCTCCGACGTCACCCGCGCCGGTTTCAATTTGCTCAATGGCCGTGACGCCGGCAACCGTACCCCTATTCCCAAAAACAGCTGCGGCAACCGCCTAAGTTGCCAGACCTGGTCGTCTCCCCAGGAGGCCGAAGCCTGGGCAATCCGTGTTCTGGGAGAACGAGAACACCAGACTTGCGACAACTGCACCAAAACTCAAACCAAACCTGGCGTGGGTCTCACTCCACTCATTCAGGAAGAGTACGAAGCCAAGCTGCAAGTTCTTGAGGCCTTGATCAAAGGCAGCAAGCCCACCTCCGCCGAACACCTCATGGCAGCGGGCAGCCAATCATTGCCCATCACCCGCGGCGTCATCGAAGCACTGCGCGATGAACCTGATCAAGACTTGCTGGCAAAACGTCTTGCCTCAGAAATAGCCCTCTCCAGCGTCCTGGAAAAAGCTCTGCTGCTGCAACGAACCTTACTCACCGGACGCAAAGAACCCAACGTAGCGGCCAACCAACTGGCTCAGCAAGCTATCAACACCGAAAGCGAATCCCTGACTCAGGAAATCAACAACCTCAAGATCGAACTCGAGCTGCGTCGCACCCTGGCGAGCAACTCACCCATGATGCTGATCCAGCGTCAGAGCGACCGCGCCGCTGCCTCTCGCGGTGTTTATCAGGGGGACTCCGTCCGCAACCGCCTGGATCTGATCCAGCAGACGGTACCGGAGGGCCAATCTCGATGATGCGTCCAACAAAGACACGACTTGTAATCGCTCATCTGGTTCTATGGGGCGTCATCCTTGGCCTGGCATTCACAGTCGTCGGATTGCTAACCCTGGAAGCAGCCAACGATTTGAACGGTTGGTACTCCTGGCTGGACAAGAACAAGACAGCCCTGCTGATCTGGCGATTGACCCTCTATGGCGCAACTGCGGTGGCGTGGTACCGAATGCGTCGGCGCCTGACCCGCCGCGGACTCACAGCCGAACAGCATCGACGCCTGCTGTGCGCCGAGATCGCCGCCATTGGAGTCCTCACCCTGCTTGAGCTGTTAGCCGTCACCGACGAAAGCCGGCCTTGGACACGCCCATGACGCTCTACACGAACGATTATCTGGAGTATTACCTGACCCTGGTCGCATGGATCGTCAACAACGGGATATGGGAGATGCTGGTCGCCAGCGGAGTCTTCACCCTGCCCTTCCTGGCGATCATCATTCAGGAGTGGCTCAGGGCCCGTAGTGAAGGTGCTGACGAAGGCAATAAGGGCGTGCTCTCCTCGCTGCGTATCGAAAATCGGGTTTGGGTCGCCATCGTCGTGATCATGTTCGCGGGCGTACCGTTCATTGATGTGGACTTGAACACCATTGAGTTCGACGACACACGCTCTACACAGTGCCAGGTCAACGTGGCCACACCACAGGACACGCGCTGGTCCAACACGTTCACCACGCTCAACAACCAAAGTGCAAAGGTGCCTGTGTGGTGGTTCTTCATGCACTCGTTGTCCAAGGCTCTGACGGGGGGAGCCACTGCTGCAATCCCCTGCGGTACAGATCTGCGGCAGATACGCATCGACATCGATGCAGCGCGCATCGACGATCCTCTCCTGGCTCAGGAAGTGGCTGACTTTAGCCAAGACTGCTACGGCCCAGCCCGGGCCAAGCTGTTCATGAACCGGCCTACGTTGAGCGAAGCGTTGATGGATGACATCAACTGGATTGGCTCAAAATACCTGCTCGATACCCACGGTTACTACGACGCGTACCGCTCGAAAACACCTCGCAGTCGCTGGCCCTACAACAGTGCACGTGATGCAGGCCTCTTGCAGGTTCCGGGCGGTGGTGGCTATCCGAGTTGCAAGCAGTGGTGGTCGGATGTCGGTCACGGACTAAGGAACAGGCTGTTGCGGCAGGTTGATCCCAATCTACTGTTTCGACTTACCCAGTGGGCACGCTTCCTCAGCATGGCCCAAGCCGAGGACGCCGTTGTTCGTTCGGTGGCTTCACCACGTCAGCAGACGCTGAACCAAGGCCAAGTCTATTCCAGCTACGCAGGCCAGATCGACATGAGTGTCTCCAACCTGACCGCACGCTTAGCCTCAGATCTGGGCCTGACCGTAGGTGCAACAGCGTACTTCCCTGCGATGGATGTCGTACGCCAAGCCCTGCCCATGGTCCTGTCTTTTCTGAAGATGGCGCTGACCATCAGCATCCCACTGATCCTGGTCATCGGCACCTACGAGCTCAAAGCCCTGGTCACCATCAGCTGCGTGCAATTCGCCCTGTTCTTCGTCGACTTCTGGTTCCAGCTCGCACGCTGGCTCGACAGCACGATCCTCGATGCCCTCTACGGTTGGAACTCACCCCACAGCAATTTCAACGTGCTCCTAGGCGCGAACAATTCCTTTGGGGACATGCTGCTGAATTACGTAATGGGATCACTTTTCGTAGTGCTGCCTGCGTTCTGGATTGCAGCTCTAACATGGGTGGGTATCAACGCAGGAGGCTTAATCAAAGGGATGGGTGATGCAATTTTCGACGCTAAAGGGGCTGGTCGTTCAGGTACTTCGGTGATCAAAGGAATGAAAAAGTGATCATTCCAGCTCATTCAAGGTCGTCGAACATTTCTCCGTAGTCGATACGTGTATCCCCTTCATAGTATCCAAACCCGTCTGGGCCATCTCGCCACTGCGGGGTCCTCTCATCGTCGATAGCGACCCCAGTGGCCCATCTGACAAATAAACATATGGCAATCAGCGTTATCCAAAAAGCAACGTACAACAGAATTATGAGGACAACGGCCTGCAAGCCCACCCCAATCATCCGACACAGAACGTAGGGGACGCCCACGCGTTGTAGGCAACGCGAGAACCTATCCAGAATCCGCGAGTATCCCTTCCAGCATCGTCCGAGATAATTGCCGAATTTTTCTGCGCTCGAAGATTGCTCCTGCTCGCTCATCAACATCTCCTTTGCCCGTAGTGTCCCCTGCTGTGCAAAGGAGTCAAATGGCGGCTCCATAGCCTACCGCTCCCTCAAAAGGTAAATGGGAAAAAGGGGTAAACCAAGGGAATGGAGCAGAAGGGGAAAGGCCCTACCCGAAAAGCAGAAAAGGCCTTCCTGCAAACCCAATCGAAAGGATCAATCATGCTCTCGCTGTTTCATCGCAAGTCACGACCCGCTCCAAAACACATCGATTCAACCGAGCCAACGGCACCTGCAGGACTGACTCGTCCTCAGTCAGCAAAGTCTCTCTTGGCCACACCGCGCCGGGAAAAACTGCTGAAGCTAATATGGCAGCACACCGCCGTCTCCCGCCCACAATTCAACGAGATCTACCTCGACCCGATCAGCCGCTACGCCGAACTGGTTCAGCTCCTTCCCGCCTCTGAAAGTCATCACCACGCATACCCCGGCGGCATGCTTGATCATGGGCTTGAAGTCGTTATCTACGCGTTAAAGCTAAGGCAATCTTACCTGCTTCCCTCTGGTGCTCAGCCTGAAGTACAAATCATCCAGGCTGAGGCCTGGACTGCCGCCCTCGTATACGCGGCCCTGGGCCATGACCTGGGCAAGATCGCTGTAGACGTGCATGTCGAGTATGGCGACGGCCGCGTCTGGCACCCCTGGCAGGGTCCACTCTCAGCCCCCTACCGTGCGCGCTATAAAAAAAACCGCCAATACCGACTCCACGGCATTGTAGGCGGAGTGCTCATCCATAAGATTCTGAACAGCGAAATAATGGATTGGCTCAGCACCTTCCCTGAGCTATGGACAGCTTTGATGTTCAACTGTGCAGGACAAAACGAACATGCGGGCGAGCTCGGTATCCTGATCTCAAAAGCGGACCAGGCCTCAGTTGCTCAAGCACTCGGCGGTGACCCTACCAAGGCCATGGCAGCCCCCAAACATGCTCTACAACGTAAGTTGTTGGAAGGTCTACGCTATTTGCTGAGCGAAGAACTCAAGCTCAATCAGCCTCAAGCCTCAGATGGCTGGCTTACTCAAGAAGCCCTCTGGCTGGTCAGTAAAACCGTCTCAGACAAATTACGCGCTCATCTGCTTTCGCAAGGTGTCGATGGGATTCCGGAGCAAAACATCGCCATTTTCAATGTGCTCCAGGAGCACGGCATTGCCCTCCCCAACACCAATGGCAAAGCCATCTGGAAAGCGACCGTCACCAGCGAAACAGGCTGGTCCCATAGTTTTACGTTCCTAAAGCTGTCCCCAGCCATGATCTGGGACCGTGAAGAGCGTCCAGACATATTCACAGGCTCGGTGGCGGTCATACCGCTAGAGAGCGCCACAACACTCTCCGACGACGCTTCTACCCACCATCAAGCTCCTCTCTCAGTCAGGGACCTGTCGGCTGGGTCGCACATGCCCCCTAGCCCACCATCAAGTTCAACCGCAATGGATTCATCTCCACCGAATTCACTCGATTCACTCATGGACCTTTTTGGTGGGCCTCCAGCGCTACCCGAAGATTTCACCCCGCCACTTGAAGAGACTGACCATTCGCCATCCCATGCGTCTCCACAGGACAGCAAACCCGTTGAGCTGTCCGGCGCTCATTTCATGGAATGGCTGACCAACGGGCTGCGATCTCATCGAATTATCATGAATGACGCCAACGCCCTTGTGCATACAGTCAGCGACACCCTCTATTTGGTTACCCCAGGCGTCTTCCTACGTTATGCCCAAGAACATCCCCATCTGGCACGCATCGCCAAGAAAGAAAAACTTTTGGATTGGGAGTGGATTCAAAAGCGGTTCGAGGAATTGAAGCTGCATCGGAAGCAACCCAATGACCTGAACATCTGGATCTGTGAAGTCAGTGGCGCCCGCAAAACCCGAAGGCTGTACGGCTACCTACTCAAGTCACACGAAGGACTCATGAACGACCTGGCGCTAAACAACCCTTACCTCAAGCTGCTGGATTCGATGCCACGGAAACGCAAAACTCCAACTTTAGGAAACACTCGGTAACCGGTTTTTGGGTTGACAGCCAACCGCCAGGGAAGCAATTTATGTACGCGTTTTGCTGACAAAGTCAGCTACATGCCCAGCCGCCAAGGATCTTTCAGACGGCGCTACGGAGCTTATCCGTAGGATCCCTCCCAATGACCGCTTCGTTTCCTGCAGTGCGGTTAGGTCGACTTAACGGTCGATTCGGAAACACAGTATTTCTCACCCACGACGGGCCTTTTCCCGTCGTGGGACAAGGCCCTAATTTTTTTGGAGGCCTTAATGAAAATGGACCTAGCTCTGTACCAAGCGTTGATGTCGATCAGCGTCCCTGAGCAAAAAGCCCATGCCGTAATCGAAGCAATGGAGTCTGATATGCATACCATGCTTGCTACAAAGAGCGATCTTGCGATCCTGAAAACAGAGATCCACGCAGACCTGTCAAAGCTTGAAGTCAAGCTCACCACAAGAATGGGCGTCATGCTCTCAGCCACGATAGGCATCTTGATCACAGCAATGAAATTTATCCACTGATCCTTCGATCACCTTGGATGTACTGAAAACCACCTGTCTATGACAGGTGGTTTTTCTATGCGGCTCTAGCTGCGGGATAACTCTGCTGCCGCATTGCAGCCGATTTTCTGGGACAACTGCCCTTTCTTCGCTTTCAGCTCTGTCTGGACGTCCTGAGGCAATGCGCTCCAGAGGGTCAATCCCGAGCGCTCCTCGATTTCATCTACCGTCACCTGGAAATCGCAGAAATTGGCGGAGCGCGGTGTGCTCTGCTCCATGATGAATGCTGCGTACAGTCCATTTTCGGGCGTGCTGCCAGTGAAGATGACCTTCCAGTACCCGCTTGGGATCGTGTGGACTTTGTTTGTGCCTGGTAGCGAGCCAATGTTCTTTTCGTACAGAGGGCCGGTGGTCACATAAACGGCATCAACATCAGGTGCCTTGCTAAGGCTGCGCTCCTGATCCTCCAAGCGTGCCCATGCGCCTCGGTTCAGGTCCATTTTTTGAGGCGTGATGTTGGTGAGATAGTTCAGCGTTTGCCAGTCCGATACACCACCCATAGATGCGAGATTCGCTTGGTGGCCCCTGTCTATTTTCAAGGCTACGCTGGCTCCGTTGTAGTCGACCGGATTCAGTGTTTGGTCAGCAGGAACGTCTGGGTCGGTTTTCCAGTTTCGCGGACGCCCGCTGGCTGGGGTTTCCTTGGTAATTTTGTAAGCAACCCAGTTCGCGAACTTCGTAGAGCCGTTGTTGTTTAGCGTATAGGCCTGCCGGTTGAGCGTAACATCGCTTCCACCGGATGGGCAGCCGACTGCGCAGTTGTCGATGGTTGTTGGCTGGGTCAGGAGCAGCTTGGGTGTGTCAGGAGCGTCTGTTGGTCCAGGGGTGGTGCAAGCCGCTATCAGTGGGAAGATGAGGAGTGAGGCCAGTTTTACGTTTTGCATTCCTTGCATTGAGGTTGTTTCCTCGAAAATGGCCCGTAAGCATAAGGATCAATTTCTAGCGAAACCACTGCTGTAGCCTTTCAAAGCGTGTATTACAAGGATCGATTACTTTTTCCAACACATGCCCCGGGCTTCCAACATGATGGGCTAAGGTATCTCAGCGTGGGTTCATTCACGGTCATGCGTTAAGCATGATCACAAACGCCACATTTTTTGCAGCCCCACCTAGCCGCATGGGTTAACAAAGCTGGGGCCAGTGCCGGATTAAGGCGACTATGCAATCCTTCATAGGCAGAGATCAACGAGGAGCAGATGCGCAGGCGACTGCGTTCTGCCCAGAGCTGACGACGGCAACGGGCGGAACCCGAACAGAAGCGGACGATGATCAAGTCAAACGTTTAACCTGAACGTCTAGAGCATTTCATAGACTACTCCAAACCCGGCACCTAGCTCCTTTTGGATAGCCGCAATCAAAGCCTCAGCAGCGTCGTCAAATTCCGTATATTCGGCCGCTTCCCAAGGACCTGGATCTGGTGGGTAGTCCCAGTTCAAGTCGGTGTCGTGCCAGCGTGTCATTCCACCCAGCCTCTCGAGCGTAATAGCGTTCAGTGGTAACTTTTCTTCGATTGATCCCACCGAGAATTGTGCTAACGCGGCTTCATTTCCGCACCACAATGCACCGCCTCCCCACGCAAACATCAACCGTATACGAAACTTTCAACCATGCGTGCTCCGGACACCGGTGAGAAACAATCCTATCCTGGGTTGATTGATCGATGACCTATTATTGCTTTTTATGCGAAGGTTTCGGCGCGCCCCATCAGCGGGGAAAGGCCGAATACCATTAGCAGAGCTCGTCCGAACAATCGCCGATTGGAGAAAGCAAGTCATGAACGGCAGCTTAGTCTTTGCCATTTCGGCAACGGCCATCACCCGAATTTCAGCCGAATTGCGCTTAAGAGGCGCGGTCGACAAGCCATCCAATCAAGCCGTTGCGCACAGCAAGACCGGCAAGGTCGGCCTCATCCCAGATGATGAAGACGCCGTCTCCAGACTCCTTGGGGATTGTCGCAAGCGCGTTGTTTGGTGAGTGGGTGACGAAGTAAAAGCGCGAAAAACCCTGCATGTCCTGGAACTTCTTTTGGTAGTCCCGGAAGACAGGCAGCGTGGATTTCGACTTCACTTGAACGGCAATCCGCTCTTGAGTGATGGGCGATAGTAAATCCAGATCAATGTCACGCTCTACTCCCCCCGCCACACCTGTACGCTGCCAGCCAGCTTGACGGAAGATCAAATCTACGAATGTTTCGAAGTCTTTCGGGTGCAGATTCTTGATAATCGGAATGGTCGCCTTAACCAGCGAAGCAATCGCCGCCTGTGCTGCCGCCACCCGTGGCTCATTTGTGCCATTAAGCTTGTGCATCAGATAAAGAAGTTCCCGAACTAGGCAAACTGTACCTTGGAACGATTGAACTGCAAGGAGCTTGCCACTCAGACGCCCCTTCAAAAGATGCTGGCCGTGTATGTCCAGACACGACCAACCGCCTACGCAGTGACGAGTTTTTGTTAGATCATCATTACATGTCACACCTGGCGCAGCGAAGCACCACCACAGGCAGTCAGCGTAAAACGTAACCCAAAGCGTCGAAGCCGGCTCTTCGTAAAATTGCCGTACTTGGTCAATGTGCCGAGTGATAGTACCGGCGTCAGTAATCGACGGGAACGATCCCCGCGCTTTCTCCCACTCACCCGCCAAGGCCAGTTCATGAGGAACTTCGTGATAGCCCAGCATGAGGATTCCCTTCTCGATGCAATCCTTCTCCCAAGAGCCCTTAGGGCCGAGCTTGATGAAAAGCGCTTTAGTAGCTGCAACATTTTTCACGGATTCAACTCCTTTTGCCGACCGGATCAGCGGCCTCGCAGCTTTAGTGGGGTGGTGATGGAAGGTGGCGTCCGTTCTGGAATACCTGAACCGCTTTCCGGAGCGGGAAGGGAATCGCCTGCGCCGCACCTCAACCATTATCTAGCAACCGTTCGCCAGCGTCCTAGAGGCCAAGTAGTGTTGCGACTCCTGATTTTGCAGCTGCATCGCGACTGACCGCTATTGGCCGATTCTGTTGAAAAAGTCGGTCAGCCCAAACGGCCTGATCATTGATTGGTCCAAATGCCTGTTTTGCACGCTGCTACGTGAAATCCGAGCCCGGAAGGCTTTGTCAAAAGTAAGGATTTCAATCTCGGACGTGTACTTTCCTGATGCGCCAACCATGGCCAACTTTTTCAACAGAATCGGTCATAAGCGGTCGGTCGTGCCCGTCTGCTGCGGGCTGATTCTGTTGATCCAGAGCACGGACCATACGCTTGCGTTTTCTGCTGCATAACCATGGCATGTGATGATACGTGCTGGCCATGGGCAATGTCGCGCACGCGGAGCTTGGTTAAGTCGCAAGCTCGAAGCTTGCTGTCGATGGCCAGATCGAAGTGAGCCAGATCCCGAGTTCTTCCTGCGATTTGAAGCCTGACTCGGATGGCCCAGATACCACTCAGTAGTAGTGGGGGTCTCTGCTCGACTAATTTCCTTTGTTCCAGGGCTGACGGCTGCGGGCAGCGATGATGTCTATGGCATGTCCTCCACGTGTGGAAGGACAAGGATGGCTAACCAAAGCAACAGTCGCTAACCGGCCCAGGCTGTGTGAAAACACCGCCGAGCAGTTCAAGACCTGCGGTTTAAAACAGTATAAGTCGATAGTGGACTTTCACGACCGGCAGCCTCGTTCGGTCGTTTTCCTTCGAATAGCAATGGCTGGGCTCACTCATAAAATTTACCAGCCAGCAAAATGGCCGCACAACGTTGCCATACGTTTGATCTACTGGCACTCACAGGGGAACTGCGCGAGCTGGCGGTCGCCCACGCTGCGGCAGCATCAAAAAAAGTATCAATAGAGCCGTTTTCCCATCTCAACACCCCCGGTCCATGGGAGACGACGGAGAGGTCTCCTCCAGCAAGCGCTCCTCGGCGAAATCCATACCTAGAGCTTCAATAAAGCCAATGAATGTCTGTTCGTCGTCTACGGTTTTCAGTAGCTCATCAAGATTTATGGACATGGTGACCTTGGAAGTGCGTGATAGATGATCTATGTGTGGGGCTCCATGGCGTACCAGTGCTGAGCACGTCTCTTGCCTTGTGGGATGCGTGCAGCATGGCCGATAGGGATCTGTTGTCCAGCGACTTGGTGTACCTCGACAAAGTTGGCGAAATGTTTCAGTCAAGCCAGCCCGACGCGCCACTGGTATTACTATCCACAACTGCTCCCAGACGAGACCCAAACCGACAAAAAAGTTAGAGACCAAGCTAATAACTAGAGTGGTGTCATGCTTTTAATCGCAGTTACTACTTATATCGCAACCATGAGCCCTTTCCAGCTAACCATAACTAAAACGCCCTTCATACGAAGGGCGTTTTTAACATCACGATGATTACGCTACAAATATTACAGATGCCATTTCGATTAAAAACTGTTCATAAGCCCCTATTTCCACCACACTCCAACATTCACTCTCTGCAATCTTCCTATTCAAAAATAGAGAAGACCTTGCATACATTTCACGTTTTTCTTCATATGGAGCATTACCTGACAGGGTATTTGGCACGTTATCCAGCAGCGTGAGATTACCCAAACAATTCTTCAACGGTTCAAGGTCGGCAACTTTATGAATTTGCGATGCATTTCGGGGATAAATATGCTCAATCGACGTACTATTAAAATCATAAACTCTGTTACCCTCTATACAGCGCGGAGAGCCTATTGCACCATTAGCATACCAATCAGAATAGCTCTCCAAAATCGAAAGAAGGTACTTAATAGGTTTATTACCCCCATCTCGAGGCTGATACTTCAAAGCCTTAAGCCCATTATTGAAAGCAATGACCGGAGATTTGTCGAGAAGCAATTGATTAAGTTTATCTCGCAGCGAGGACACACTGTACTGCCCCCCTTTCAATCTAATCTCCTGAGACTCCTCATAATACAGCCGCTTTAGTGGAGTAACGTGCTCAGAGCAAATAACTTTGAATCTAAAAAAGCTGCGTTCCAACATCAATACCGCATCTCTAAATACGGTAGAATCATGTTGAGCCAAAGCTATCAAAAGAGGAACGCACAGGGTATGCCCGAGATCGACAATCAAAGCCTTTAATCTTGACTTATCCCATGGAGTGACAGCCCGAGTCTCTTCGTACGGCCATTCTCCAGCGAGCAACTTTCGACACAAATTAATGTCAGAGCGAATAAGCCGCATACCCTCAATACACTGATTAGCCTGTTCATTATTCACCTCGCCATATCCTACAGCAGGAAAAAAGCGAGAATAAAAATCATCAGCCAAGGATGAGGATTTAGCTCGAACAAACGCGTGAGACTCGTAAACCCAATGTAAATAATTAAGGGTCACATTAGGTTGATCAGATAATATGTCATCCCAAATTGCCTCTGACTCAGACTGTTGAGCTTCATGCCCCTCCAAAACCTCGAGAACCCTCGCGCGCAGCAAATCACCATCAGTCAATGAAACACCACGATCATTAATAACTTGAAACAATCTATATGCATCACTTTTGTTATCAACAACCATATGAAGAACTGAAAAATCCGAAAGCAACACGTTTTGCAGTCGTTCCAGCGAATCTAACTTCGCATCTGGAGTGCTAACCAGCCCAACAAGTTCAGAAACATATTTTTTTAATTTTGAATAGGCCCTCTGCAGCTTTTCGTGTGAATCCCTCACAGGAATTGCCCCCCCCCCCGAGAGCATGGATCTAAAAAAAGGCTCATCATTTTTTGACATCGTGAGCACATTTACCTTTTTGATTTCTTTATTAACCTCTTGTGAATACTCGATGAAACAATTTTTCAATTTTGACTTGCGAAGATCGATCCTATCGCGAAAATCATCACCCCCGACTGCAGATGACGAATATATTGATTGATAATTTTCAAATAGAACGGCAGCCAGTAGAGTTAACGTGGTCACACGTTGCTGGCCGTCTACCAGTTCAAACTTTGACTCATTCGCAACACCTTGCATTTGACGGCGAATACTCAATATTCCGCCAAAGAAATGCTCTCTTTCCTTACCATCATTTCTGATTTCATAACAAGCGGATAAATCATCCAAAAAGTCGTCGAGCGCTTCGTCCCCCCACGCATACCCCCTTTGATAACGCGGAACTTCAAAAATTGAGCGCCCGTCGAAGATAACCCCGAACGAAGCGTGTGTAGGATTGATCTGCATGCTAGAACCTATTTCCTTTAGATTTGCTTTCCTTATTCGCTCACGCAAAAAAGGTTATTGAGACGGCGACTATCCGGTGAATCACCCAAATGATAGCAAAATGCCCCAGCATCACAAAAAGAAGCCGCTCATGGCCTAGGGCTCAGAAGCGTGCTTGGAAGGACTGCCTGCCCTTGCATGTATGTTAAAAATATGCAAAATGACGTACTTGCTTGAAATAGACATGCAGGCCTATGAATACTTACGTTCACTCCTTCCCTTGTGTCAGAGGCATCCAAGCTGGTAGGCCTTGCTACATAGCGATGTGCCCGATGCGACTTGTGCCAAAGATTTTCATTTTCAACGAGGAGAATGTGCCAGCCGATTTACGCGCCCAACGCACTCTAAATCTGGCAAGAGTTCCCGAAATATCTGCTTATCTGTTGGATAACCGGGACGATTATACGTTATCTGCGATCACTGCATCGGTGGATGGCATCGTCAAATTCGACCCCGCTTCCGACACGGGCCTAGGGCAAAGCATCGGAACGTTAACGATCCCCATGGAAGCCCCGATTCTGATCAATGATGGTCAACATAGACGCGCAGCCATCGAGCAAGCAATCCGTGAGAACCCAGAGCTTGGTCACGACAACATCCCAGTCCTTTTCTTCATTGATGAAGGTCTCAATCGCAGCCAGCAAATGTTCGCCGACCTCAACAAGCATGCCGTACGGCCGAGCAACTCAATCAGCACCCTGTACGACCACCGCGACCAGATTTCTGATCTGGCCAGGTATCTAGCAAAAAATGTAGATGTCTTTTCCAGGATGACTGAGCTGGAGAAGTCCAGCCTATCCCCTCGCAGCTCCAAGCTTTTCACTCTCAGCGCCATCAAAAATGCGTCCCGTGTCCTGTTGAAAAAAGGGAAAGGTGATCTCATCGCGCAAAACGAGAGAGAGCTCGCAAAATCTTACTGGGAAGAGGTATCTCTACAGATGCCCGATTGGATAAGGGCCAAAAACAAAGAGCTCTCGACGTCTGAGTTACGTGACAACTACATCCATGCCCACGGGGTGATGCTGCAAGCGATGGGACTCGTCGGTGCTGAGCTGATTATCCGCAAAGAATCCGAATGGAAAAAAACAATCAGCCAACTGCGCAGTATCGACTGGTCCAGAGCCAATCCTGAATGGGAAGGCCGGGCCATGGTTCACGGCCGGATCTCCAAAGCCACCACGAACGTTGCACTCACCGCCAGTCTCATCAAGAAGAAACTTGGTGTCCCGCTGTCCACGGTTGAACGAGAGTTAGAAAACAGGTTTCCTCAACAATGAGTAATGATCAATTTCTCTATCCATCACACGATGCTTTCGTCCAAGAAGCGATCATTGCTGGTAGACCATTAGCGGACGCTGTCCGCGAGCTTCAGAACATTTACAAGGCTGATAATCGCCCTTGGGTAGTAGGGTTCAGCGGTGGTAAAGATTCCACCGTAATTCTTTCCCTCACTTACTACGCCTTGAAGATGTTGCCGCCTGAGGAACGCCATAAACACGTGTACGTGGTTTCCTCCGACACTCGAGTGGAAACCCCTGTAGTCGTCGACATGATCCGCCAAGTGCTTGATTCAGTGAACGCTCAGGCGATTCAGGACCAGCTTCCCATGACAGCACACTCTGTCACTCCTGACGTCGGCGAGACGTTTTGGGCCAATCTCTTGGGTAAAGGCTACCCTGCCCCAACCAAAGCATTCCGCTGGTGTACTGAGCGGATGAAAATTGATCCTGTGAGCGAGTTCATCAAGGACAAGGTAGCCCGCTTCGGTGAAGTCGTGGTTGTGCTTGGCTCCAGGCGAGAAGAAAGCTCCACGCGTGCCCAGGTAATCACACGCCACAAAATCGATGGTTCTGCACTTGGCCGACACACGACATTGCACAATGCGTATACCTACATGCCCATTGAGCTTTGGCATGCTGATGACGTCTGGGAATACCTCATGAGCGCTGCCAGGCCTTGGGGTGGCTCCAACCGAGTACTGTTTGAGCTCTACAAAGACTCCAATGCTGGAGAGTGTCCGCTCGTCATCGATACAAATACACCATCCTGCGGCAACTCGCGGTTCGGATGCTGGACTTGCACAGTCGTGACACACGACAAAGCGATCGAAGGGCTCGTAAACAGCGGAGAGGACTGGATGCTGCCGCTGCTCCAGTTCCGCAACCAACTGCACGCCAGCTCCCTGCCCGAAAATAAAACCGAATTCCGTAACTACAAACGTCGTACCGGGAAAGTGACCTTCGCGAGAGGGGCGATCGATGACGACTCCAATACCGCCGCCAAGCACGTGCCTGGTCCGTACTGGATGAAATATCGTCGAGAGTGGCTGAAGCTACTTTTGGAAATTGAGAAAGGCATTCGTGAGACCGATCGCGACATTGAGCTGATCGGCCGCGACGAGCTACAAGTGATTCGCCAACAGTGGCTCAAGGATCCAAATGAACCGGACTGGATTGATTCGCTTCCTAAAATCTACGGAGAAGTTTATCCGGAAGATACAGTCGAGTGGATCAAAAATGATGCCGGCGCGTTTACTGAACCTGATGCGGCCATTCTCAACGCACTCGAGGCTGAGCGCGGAGTTCCAGCAGTGCTGATCATGAAGCTTATCGATACAGAGTTGTCGTTCTCCGGGCTCTCACGTCGAAAAGGCATCTTGGACGAGCTGCAGAAAGTCCTGGAGCAAGACTGGGGAGGATTGGACGAAGCGATGGAGCGACGTGCAATACCTAAAATTACCGACACGTACAAGACAGCTTTCGAATCTCTGAAAGCCGACATAGATGGCTTGCTGCAATGATTATTGACTCTCTTTCAGTACTAGATTTCCGCGTGTTTAGCGGAGCCCACGACTTTGACCTGGTTCCGAAGATCAAAAGAGGCAAAAACGCGCCTATTGTTTTGTTTGGCGGCCTAAACGGCGGTGGCAAAACGACCATACTGAGCGCGCTGAAGCTTGCCTTGTACGGCAAAGGCGCAATGGGCTCCGGCGTAACGGTAGCCGAGTACCATCAGTATCTTCGTGAATGTATCCACAGAGCTCACAAAAGCATCGCCAAGCCTACGCGAGCGGCTGTCGAGCTGACCTTCCGTTACGCACAATATGGCGTTATTTCGAGCTATCAACTGACACGTGATTGGTTTGTTGACCATGCTGGCAAGGTAAAAGAAGGCCTGATCATTTCAAGGGACGGACACCCCTTGACCGAGCTTTCCTATGATCAGGCACAAGCATTTCTCAACGAGCTGATCCCGATCGGAGTCTCTGAGCTGTTTTTCTTCGACGGTGAAAAAATCGCGAGTCTCGCCGAAGAAACATCCGGAGATGCTTTGCGTGAGTCGATCAACAAGCTTTTGGGCTTGGATCTCATCGATAGATTGCACTCCGACCTCTCCGTTATCATCAGAGGGCGCTCGGTCAAAAAGGCTTCTGAAGATCGCAAGCAAAAAATTGCCGATGCAGAACGGACATTTAACGATCTGAAGGAGCAGTTGGCAGAAATACGCGAAAAGCTTCTCCTCATGCGCGTGAATACTGTCGAGGCCAGTAAGAACCTTGGCAACATCGAAGCGAGCATCAATGCACGCGGTGGCGCCTGGAGCGCCTCCAGGCAAGAGGAAACGATCAACCTCGATGCATTGGTTAGCGCAAAAAAGGCTATGGAGCACACCCTGCATGACATGCTCAGCGGCCTGCTACCTTTCGCAATAACTCAAAGCCTCAACGAAAAACTGCTAGCGCAGATTGATGCCGAGCAACGCGCGGAAAAAGCGCAGGTACTCTCCGAATACTTGCAACGTCAGCAGAGCAATTTTCTAGCAGAAATCGAATCTGCCTTCGCGATGACAAAGGATCAGCTCCCTGCCCTTCAAGATATTTTTCTGAGGACATTCGGCTCAGAGGTGTCGAACAGCGCTGAACAACAATCTCCAGTACACGAGCTCTCGGACACTCAACGATTCAGCATCACTCATCGCCTACAGAACGATGTTGGCTCGCTGCAACAGCGTGCTGCTAGCTTAGTGATGACACTTCAGGAAACCGATAGCCAGATCGAATCCGCCCAGGAAAATATCGCTAGAGCGCCCGACGAAAAAGTACTGATCCCACTGTTTAACGAACAAGGGCAGCTACAAGGACGGCTGTCCGCTCTTGAGGAGCAGAAATCGGTAATGGCTGAAGAGGCAAAGGCGCTCCTCGCACGTCTGTCGGTGGCTGCACGCCAGTTAGACGATCTCTACACCGAAATAGCGGAGTCCCAGGAAGAGGAGCGCCTGACCTGTCTTGCACAAAATGCCAGAGATGTATTGAAAGAGTTCTCTACTCGCGCTCGAATTGAAAAACTCAAAGAGCTCGAGTCACAGTTTTATACCTCATTCAATGGCCTAGCTCGCAAAGAGGATCGGAATCTCAGCATTCAGATCGATCCGAACTCCTTCGAGGTCGTACTCATCGATGATGAAGGGATAATACTTCGTAAAGAAGAGCTGTCGGCCGGCGAGAAGCAAATCTTTGCGATCTCTATTTTGGAAGCGCTGGCCCGCACCTCAGGACGAAGCCTGCCAGTTGTGATCGACACGCCACTAGGTCGACTTGACTCGGTTCATCGGAAAAAGCTTGTGGAAAACTATTTCCCCAAAACCAGTCACCAAGTCATCATTCTCTCGACAGATACAGAAATTGATTACGCCTTCTATGAAGGCCTACAAGGCAGCATTTCGCACTCTTATCATCTGGTATACAACCCAGAAACTCGCTCCACTCAAGCAGAGGAAGGCTATTTCTGGCGGTGGGCACAAAACACATGAACGTATTTCCGCACAAATTTAAAATATCAACATCATCCACCGCGAAGCTGAAGTTCCTAAAATCGAAAACAGGTTTGACGCCTAATATCTTGAGTAGATTTGCAATCGCGCTTGCACTGGCTGACGAGAATGGCCTTGGTAATGCCAGCGTGTCGGACCTGGACGGGCAGGAGTTCAATGCCCCTACTCTATTTGGCGAGCACTTGGATATCTACGAAGCGCTGCTCAGGCAGTTCACACATCAAAGTGCTCTGGAGTGGGATCCCGTCAGGCATGTCGCCTCTCTCATCGAGGTAGGCCTACATAAAATGGGACATGTACGCTCCCTGAAAGACGTAGCATTTCTGATAGCAAGAAAATAAAAAAAGCCCATCTTCAGAGATGGGCTCAACCATTAAAAGATCTGAATGGCGTTAAGCCTTATTGAAAAACACCAAGACATCATTTAACAGCTTTATTCCAACACTATTTAAAACTCTGTTTTTTAACTAGGATGTTTAACCACTGAGTTTCGCTTCGCCCAGCCAAATCTTTCGAAACCCATTGTTTAACGATCTGCGCATTCGCGATTAACGAAAACAGATCGATAACTTCATCCATCTCATAAAAACTGAACAGCCTACCGTCAGCATTGCGTGCTTCACCAAAACCCTGCTTCAGTGAAAAATAAAAATGCCCACCAGGCTTGAGCGATCTCACGATTTTAGGCAAAGTAACAACAAATGCAGATTTATGCATATGCATAAGGGACGCACAAGCCCAGATGCCATCATACTTCTCTACAAATGCAATTTGTTCGGCGGCCAGATCAAATATCTTAGCCCCTGTCTTCGAACGTGCACAGTTAGCCATCGCAAGCGAAGGTTCCACACCCTCCACGATAAAGCCCGCCTCAAGAAAATGCTTTATATCTCGCCCAGTTCCACACCCCAAATCCAATACGGTGCCTCCAGAAGGCAGCATGCTTTCAAATGACGCCCACTGCTCGCCCATATCAATTGAGGAGCTAAATCTATCATATTCCCGACAAGTATCTTCATAGTACTTAAGCGTCGCAATATCAGGCACTAGTATTTCCAACTCCGCTCCCGGCAGATGCTTTCGCCTCTGACTCCCATTCCTGAATCTGTATATTGATCTCATCATAATCTGCTTTGACCAATTCTTGAATCTTTCTTGGGAAGACCGCTGTATGGATCCGAGTAGGACCACCGGGATTCCCCTGCTCTGCTTGCTTGTACGCGTCTGTAAGTGCTGTGAGGTGAGCAAGGTATTTCCCCAAGCAACCACTCAACTCAGAGTTTTTAGGATTTGCGAGTCCAGAGGATTTTTCAATGAGCGCTGCCATTCGATCCCCCACTGCAATGATTACAAAAACCTGGGGGAGCAGGTCCTTAACATGTTGCCCAAGATAGGGAAGTTCCTCAATAAGTCGCAACGGACGCTTACTAGCATGCTCATGAATAAATAGTGTCGACTTAACAACCCCCGAACTACTATCATCCTCAAACTTATAGCGAGATGGATCAAACTTAGACAATTGCTCATGCAACTGATTACTTAATTCTTTACTCTGAGCAAGTAGAACAAGCAGCGGCCCATAAAATTCATTATTCTGCTTATTGCGGTACTCAAATAATTTCTGTCTAGCATCGAAAGAAAATTTTTCTTTGCGCTCGCTTTCATTATGAGTCATCTGTCGAGCTTGTAGGAAATAGTTTACCAGCCCCGCAATCGCGACCCCCAGAACACCAAATAATGCTGGATAAAGCCGCTCCCAAAAAGACTGCTTCAATGCGGAAATTTGAGAGCTGATGCTCGTTAAAACTTCGTTAGCATTATCGACTTTTTGGCTGACTTCAGAAATTTTTTCATTTTGATCTAATACATAAGCCGGAAATACTACTCCCGACACAGGAAGCATTTGCTGAGAGCTCCCAGACGCTACAGCATCGTCAGCATCCACCGCTAGCACAGACACGGGCATTGCGCTGAAACAGATAAAAAACATAGCTGCTGGTATCGGCTTCATGGGAGCCTCCTATACGATTGGCGAAATAGTCTCGCACTTTAGGCTAAGCTGCAACAAATTACTCATTTTTGCACCGTGAGAACTGACAACGTCAGAACATTATTGGCGAGGCCCTTCCGCGGAAAACTCTCTTACTCAACAAGTTCACAATCTATACTTTTTCATCTTTTAGAACTTAACCTCAGCATCCTTTTTTAGGTAACCATATTTTATTTGCCGACACAGAGCCAGCAAAATACAAATCTTCGCACGAACCGTTTTAACCATTCCCCTATTTTGATACTGCTGAGCTCCAACCTTTTAATTACAATATCCGCGCATAAGTTCCACTCCCACCAACCTGAATAAAAGATGACCACCATTATCGCCACTTCTGTAATCAGACACTGATGCTTTATTATATAAAGCTTTCTCAATTCAAGACAGTGCTTGAACGTACACCTGAAAAATCCACTGAAAATTTCAGAACATGCTTATTATCCTTGAAGCGGTACCGATCCAGTTCTGAAGTCTTAACACCAAGTTTATAGACTACTATTTTAAAGACGCCTCATATATATTGACAGATTGAAGTTACGCTCACCCTCACCCGTTTCAATAACGCTCTAGTTACACAGGCGGAAATATCATCCTAAGCAAATGCAATAATTGCGTCTTTACTTACAAGCTTTGCCTTCTTGTTGAGGGTGGTAAAAAGCCTTCTCGACCTAACCTTTCCATCCGGGGGTATTCGAATGCGCAACTATAATTACGCTAATCAAACCATTCCCAACAAGCTCATTGCTATCCACCGCAGACTTTATTCCAGCCAAGCGATACTGCCCGTCAAGCACAAAAAAAATTCATCTCTAGTTATTGATAAAAAGCCTAAACAATGTTCAGCGCAATCTGGAAATCGTCAAGAGACGAGGCCTCTTCAGTACTTATAAAATAATCAGATATCTCTTTAGCTCGATCTTCATTCAATTCTCGTTGAATTTTATCTGATAGCGTAGCAAGCTGATGAAGCTCCTGAGCAAATTCAATAAGTTCAGCCGCATCCGAAAATCTAATCATGCAGCTATAAGTAACTCATGCCCCTAAGTATCCACGCAGACACGGCAAAACCAAGCGCCTACTCGTATAACTCATACTAGGCTAGCATCAACACCCTATGCTCCTGGAAAATTCGTTGATCGGTACGACTGCATCGTTACCTCGATTCAGATCAACAAGGTAATCATCGGTCTCAAACACCTCGCCACTCAGCATCCGAGCAGAGCCTCAAGCGTACGCCATTGAGCATCAGTCGGTCGCCCAGACGGGGCCACCCAGTTCGTTGGGGCTTGGTGAAGAGATCGTGACCATCTTCCAGGCCTCATCCGAGAGTGCGTAACGCTTCGCTATCATAGAACTCTTTTCCATGGATAGCTGGGGAATCTACAGAATCTAAAATTCCGAGGGGGCGGCAATTGGGGGGGCGGGGTTTCGTACAGAGCTTAGACCGCATTGAGCGCTAGCTCCAAATACTCCTTAGTGCGTAAGAAATCAGGGTCGGTTCCTCACCTGCCATTGAAAGGTGATGTCGAACTCTGTTATTTCTACGAGCCTGATTAAAGTAATGAAGCTAGCCTTCGGAGGGTACAAAACGGCAATGTCGCCCGATCTCATTCGTGCGTAGTGAGCTGACTCCCTGAAAACAAGAGGGTCTGATATATCTTCAAATTTTTCAGCGCCAATTGCGCATGCAATTGATTCATTATCTGCAATCAGATCAACAACGCTATGTGCATATTGAAGCGTATCCCAGCGAAAAGACATAGCGTCTGGACTTTTTTGAGATGCGTAAATCGTGAATTTTTTTCCGTTACCAACCACCGCAACACGCCTTTTTCCTGAAGGGCCATACCCTATGCTGCAGTCAAATTTAAAGGTACTTGATTCAATTTTATTTCTAAGTGCAGGGGTGAAGAAGGCCACCTTCACTCCAGACTTTAAAAGCCGATCATAGCCTTGGCAGTATATTTTTCCATTTGGGTCAAGAACACCTATCACTACCTGCTCTACGTTTAGATCCATAAGTAAGCTAGCGCAAGGCTTATGAGGTTGGCACTCATGGATTTCGACGCAAGGTTCAAGTGTTGTGTAAATGGTCGTACCTGTAAGATCAGGGTTGGGAAGTTTTTCTATTGCAATTCGTTCCGCATGCTTTCCACTAACCTCCCCCCTAAAACCTGTAGATATTATCTCTCCGTTCTTCACAATTACCGCTCCTACCTTTGGGTAGGATGTGCACTTGTTTTGTTGGTCTATAGCAGCGTTCATCGCCTGTTCGCTAAAAGCTGACTCGTTCATGCGGAGGGCTCTTTCTCGGTTGCAGCAAGAATTTTGCTTGCCATCATAAGGGTGGCTTAACGCTAGCATTACTGGTCGGATTCGTCTAGACCTGCAAGGTCAATGTGTTTAAATGTATGCATTCGCGGGCTTTTATTGATGATTAATTTATGCCTTTTTTTGTAGAGCTACCAAGGTGGACTTTTTAGTTAAATTTATCGAGGTGAGCAATGGATTCCAGTAGTGATCGCGCCGCACAAGCAGCCGTAAATCAAGTCGTGACCACAATGCAAAATGATGTGCGCTCCCTGATGAAAGCTCGTGACGAAATGGGGCTATTTTCAAAAAAACACCATAAAGTTGAGGTGTATTCTGAGAGGGGAGCAGTTTATGTTGAATTTGACGATATGCTTGAGGAGCATCCAAAACTCGTTCTTGCGCGTATTGGCCTTGAGTTAGAGTTGAAGTTATTTGTTGGAGACTTTAAAAACATCCCGACCCTCCGCCTTGTGGGTGACTATGGGCTTTATTCGGAACAAGCCATAAAAAGAGCGGTAGAGTATTATGTTTTAAATGTTTGCAAAATCATTGAGATGCCCTAGTTATGCAGGTCTGGACCTAAATAGCATTTACCACTTTGGAAGTTATTATTGGCGCGTGGGAGTTGGCATCTAAGCTCATATTGAAGAGAGATGAGTTCACGCTGGCCGCGGTGCAGAACCTACGCTAGCTGGCCAAATTTACATGCCGGTACGGATGCTGATCCGAACCTTCTTGCAAAGCGACTTCTGCACCCTGAGCTTTTCCGAAGCTCGCATCATGTAAGTGGCTACCGCCTCCTTGATGGGGGCTAACTGGGTGAGCCGTTTGCCGAACATCCGACTACAGCAGATTTCCTGCTTGGGTGGATCCGGCTCATCCAGCTCCAGACACGATATTCCCGCCAGCTCACGAGCCGTCTTCTCGATCATCACATCGAATTTATTGCGAAGCGTCCATGGATCAGCCTTGGCCAAATCCATTGCCTTCTTGCTACCCACCCCCTCTAGGTGCAGCTTCATCTTGCGCCCCCCCACACCCACACTTCAGAACCGCTGAGCAGGACGTGGGTCATATGCCCCACCTATTTATTAATAATCGATACCCCTTTGAATTAGTACAATACATATCCGAAGAGCTATTTTTTTATCGCAAAAGTTGCCAATGACATTATTATAGACTTTCGAACCTCGGCCTTGATCACCATAATAGTTTTCTGCGTTGCATCCCAGACCTTATCTCTTAAAAAGTCAGATTCCAGCCATAGGTCAACATCCTGCGTTTTTTCTATAAACCTAAAACAAGCACTTTCGAAGTCCATGAACTTGTTTAATTTAGCAAATTTACACATTGCTTGAAGATAAATCTTAAGACCAGCTGGTCTATACAAAAAATGGCCGCCGTTTTCCCTATTGCGATACAATGCTATAACCTGCTCACGTGAGGCATGGCTCTCAGCATTATCAAATTCTGCCAAGCAGGGGATGGTTGAAAACATATAAGAGAAAATACTTTCAACCAGATTGAAAAATTTGCCTTTTTCCTCCTCCCCCCCTCTATAATTATCAATTTCTCTCGGGGACAGGCCACAACCCTCCTTTATAACAACCTTAATTAAATCGTATAAATTTCCGATTGTCGTAAGGTTCTTAGTATCTGCATATCCTACATTATTTGTAGCTTGGTACTTTAATCTGTCACCCCCAAAAAAACTAGACTCCTCGACCAAATATCGGGTGACGCAGGCGCATAAATCATCTTCATCCAGCGAAATTATAGCATCCTTATTTACAGGTTTAGCTCTCTTGTTTAGCGTAGTAAACAAGCGTCTAGTTCTTTTCAATCCTGCAGCATCGTTAAAGTGAGCTAGAAAAATCACGGATATCTGTTGCCTGCCAATGTCCTCGTCCTTCTCGAGCGCATACTGAATGCCCGCCAGCCGATGCTGCCCGTCTAGTGCAAATATTTTCTCTTCACGGCTTAAACTCAAATACCCCATACTTTCCAAGGTATAGTCAGGCGTTTCAAAATCTTCGATCCCAAGAGTATTATTACCGATTTTATCAAATTGATGCCAACGAGGTTCGCCTTCGTAAACAGCAACAACTAGAGAGTTAAAAAAAGCCTCTTCATCATTTAGAAGATAATCACCTATCTCTTTCTTCCGCTCTCTCTTCAACTGACGCTGAATCAATTGTGATAGGTTTTTATTCTTATGAAGATCATCAGCGAACGAGATCAAATCTTTAATATCTGAAAGCCGCATTAGACACGTATAGGTAACCCAAGTACCGATAGCACCTCGAAGACATGGTAACAGCAGCCTTTGAGTCATAGTATGTTTGCTCCCTTTAACAAACTAGCTAACTCCGGTGAAAAATCACCTCGATTATATGGCGGCACTAGTATATCAAGTAATGTTCGTTCAATTTCTGCCGTCCCCATAGAGTCATCAATTACTGCATAATGGTATACAAGATGTCCCTGCCATTGCTGAAGCATCTCGTGGATACGCGGCCTATCGTTCTTTCGCTCCGTAACCATATAGTCGTAGTAGCGCCGCCAAAGTGTATTATCAGAAGTGACGTCGCCCGCCTTGCCGACATACAATATATGGCTATTAGTCGGCAACTTACTATCGTTAAGAGCAACTGCAAATGCGTATACGCCTCGAAATTTAGGAATACTGGCACGAGACGCCGCACAAAAGGGTACCGACTTCCAATTTAAATCTGGCAGAGTTTTTTTTCGCTCCAGAAAAGGAGGGTACATAATGTGTTGACAGAGATATTTTGAAAGTGCTGCTTGCAGCCTCTGCTCAGGCGTCATTGCTGTCAAGCTTGCATTAGCCAAATCTAATAATGTCCCCATTCCACGCTTCCCTACTCGCTACCTAACGCTTATCTTCATGGACACTTACTTACTATTTACAAGCTCTTAAACCTTGTAAAGCTCATTCATAAGATAAAATTCGTCACTTTCGCCATCTTCACCACAGAACAGCAAATTAATAATTTGCCCGAAATCAAAATAATTATGAACTCGTGCGCCAACTAATAAAACTCATAAGCAGCTATGTCCAATTTTTTGGAAAGAGTAAAGAGCACAAGTTCGGCAATTTTTAAGAGTCGCTGAGCGCGCGAAACAGCAACAGTCTCGACTCCCCAAGACTGAATAGCACCGCCATTGAACGCGTATAACTTTATGTCCAGCTTTTTCCTGTTCACATAATCGCGTATTGGGACAGAAATTTGATTGCGAAGCGCTACACGCTCACTCAGTCGCCCCCTAAGTAGGTGGTAAATAGCTAAGGCGAAGAGCCCAAATTTAGGGATCAGGCTTAAGGAGATTTCCCCCGTATAGCGCGAATCAAAAAGAACCAGATCATGTGAATACACCGTTGAACATCCATGTTTCAAATTTCCCTACACAGTATCCATATTGCCACTTCCGGTAAAGCCCCCCCTACAAGCTAGCTGCTGCTCACTTCCCTACGTACGACGTGATTGGGAGAACGCAATATTTGCCCGTTCACTCCATCGTCGTAACGCTCGTACGAAGCTAGCTCATGCATAGCCTGGATGGGGAGGCTTCCCCGTTACGTGGACAGCCAAAACGGCGTTCTGCGCGCTGCATCCGGGCGAAAGCCGTAACTGTGCTCACTGAAAATCGCAGTTAGAGAATTTCTAACCGACAGAATCAAGGCAGGCTGCGCAAGACAGTCCATGGGGTGCATGCCTTAGCCTCGGTCGAGCGGGATAGCCTTAACCCTTCCTCCAAATCGATAGTCTCCGCTCTTTTCTTTAAGTCTCTCCATATCCCTCGCCTCCTCCCGGGTCTTGGTCAGCGTGATGAGAAGGTGACACCGCTCCTCCAGATAGCGTTGCCGTCCGATTTCGGTCTGCAAGTCATAGCCCAAAACTGGTGGTGAAAAGTAAAGGTGCTTGGCGAGGATCGATTGCTTGCTGATGACGTCAGCCGGGTTGTGCCAGTCGCCTCCCTCCCTGAGTTTCAGGCGAGACTGTTTTGACTGTCGATGCTGTGTCAGCCTCTTACGAAGATTACCGCTGATGCCAACCTTCAGGAGTTCGCCCTCGTCAGTGATGATCTGATAAAGGCCTGGGGTCGTAGGCACAACTGTTTCGACATCAGAGAAGCGAATTCCGGAAGCTTGGTGAGTCATGATTTAGATTCTTGAGCAATGGTAGCGATAGAGCACCGCTCCACAGGGCTGAATGGATGGTCATGTTGCATGTGTTAGAGAAGCGCACCACCAGGTGCGCTTTCATGCAAGCCCCCGTTGCATCCGAGCCCCTTCGCGAGGAGCGCAGAACACTTCGTCATAGCAGTCGACGTTTAGCAGAATTGATCGCCTTTGATCCAAGAACGAAGCTTGTCTAACGTAGGCGCCTTGACTCCAATCGTGCTCCAGCCCTTGAGGGTGTATAGCTTTATTTCAGCGATACCCTCAGGGGTGGGCTCGATAGTGATCATCGCCAAGCTGAGCCTTACGCCTTTGGCCACCATACGCTGGGTGATCTGTCCGCTACCGAGTTCTGAATCGAACTCGCCTTCCGTTGTAACCGGGGTCCCCAGGGGCGAGTGTTCCAAACAGATTCTGCTTGCTTGACGGATGTTACGGTAAGCGGATTGAGCAGTAACGTCCGCCTGGATCGAGCCATCGTAACCATCTGGATCAGACATCAGATTTGCGGGGGTATTTGTGCATCCTGCCAGCAATAAAAAGCCGATAGCCCATATAAAATTCAAAACCCTGCTCCTTTTGTCGACAGAATGAACATGCAAGCAAGGTGTTTTAGGTCATTCTGAACTGGCCTAATGATTTTGGACACTTCAATCGCACGGTGGTGAGACGTGATGCTGATCTACCCGTATGTTTTTTGCCGTTTGTTATAACGCTCTAACGATCAAGCATCTAGTACAGGTATCCAAACGCTGAAGCATTTTCCAGGCACAAAAAAAAAGCCACTCATCTGAGTGGCTTTTTTCTGAATCTTGGAGCGGGAAACGAGACTCGCATCTAGCGTCCGACCTATTGAAATCTAAAGGGTTTATTTTCTTGCCGAAGCAGGAAAAGACTCAATTCTGGACTTGTTTTCGGGGTGTTTCAAGAGCGAAAAAGGGTAATTCTATGCAAGGCTATTGGATTCTATCCATCGCCATGTGCGTCAGCAATTGCGCAATATCACTCGCCCTTGAGTTGGCAGGCGCGTGAGAACGTCCCTCAGACAACCATACGGATCATGACCATTGAGCAGTGCCTACTTGTTCAAGGGGTGGGATTAGCGGACGCTTACAGAAATGCAAGCGGGTCTGCTCAACCGAGAAAAGAAAATGCCAGCTCTTAGCGCCTTGCGAGCTGAGTAATAGGTGCAGGCCATCCAAGCCCTTAAAGATAGGTCGAAAACCACATTCGGCTTTGGATATTTGGTCGTTCGAACTGATTGTTTGCCGAGTCGCTACGCAGCGGCAAACGTGCGCCGTCAATCATGAGCTTGATCCAGTCAGCATGGCTCAACGGGCATGATCCGTACGCCCATTTAATTACGTCCTTACACGCCTGCCGACTCACGGATCGAGTTATCTTAACCACTTGCTACCGCACAGACAGACATTAGAGTAATCAAGAAATCCTTGCCGCTATTCGACAAGTTCCACATGATTCGACTCCCCTCCAGTCGCGCCAGATAACCAACCCCATATGAAGGTCAGAGTGGTACGTCCTGCAAGGTCAACGCCTACCATGCCACGAGACCAACCGGCAAGAATCTCGCCATCCCTAGTTAAGCACTGATAAAGAAGTTCAATGGTATCGGGACCTGTCACGCGTCCGACTAGGTTACCCATACGGATGAGGCCGCCTTGGTAAGTACCTGAAATGGCATTTCCCTCAACATGGTAATGAAATATCGTGCCTGCATCGGATAGCCCGTGGATGTTGTCCGCTATCATAAATCGGCGATTATTCAAACGCTCGCTGATTTGAGAAAAGGGGATTTCCATAAAGTCGCGTCCCTCAGTCGAGATGTTCTACTCCAGCCTTCGATTATCCTAAGCCATTTTGTCGTGACGGATGAAGACACAGCAAGTGGGGTTCACCGCCTGCATCCCTGCTCCGCCAGGGCTACGCTTGAACCCAATATCAGGGCAAACGAAAGCCCCCGATGTACTTGCACCAGCTCTCCCGCCTCGAATGTGTAAAGGGTTGTAGCGGAGTGCCTGGGCAAGGTTCCCAGGCCTATCGTCTGAGTCGTTTCGGTAGCCCCCGCGAACAGGCATGCAACGCTGAGTGGGCATGAACTTCTCGGATTCCTCTGCCACTTCAAGGAAGACATACGCCTAGCCTTGTAAGGCTGACGCAGCCAACGTACGTACAGAATTATCGTGCAGATACCTAAATTTGTGTATCTGCACCATATTATCGTCGTACAGCCAACTCCCACGATGGATAACTTATTCCACAGTCACCGATTTGGCCAAGTTACGCGGCTGATCGACATCGTTACCTTTAAGCACGGCAACGTAATAAGACAGCAACTGCAGCGGTATGGTGTAAAGGATCGGCGTCAGAGCATCGACGATGTGTGGCATCAAAATTACGTGGGTGCCCTCGTCGCTGCTCATACCGGCCTGTTCGTCAGCGAATACAATCAGTTCACCGCCACGTGCGCGGACGACCTGCAGGTTAGATCTTAGTTTTTCCAGCAGTTCGTTGTTGGGTGCAACGGTGACCACCGGCATTTCGCTGTCTACCAGCGCCAATGGTCCGTGCTTCAACTCACCTGCCGGGTAGGCTTCTGCGTGGATGTAGGAAATCTCCTTTAGTTTCAGAGCACCTTCCATCGCTACCGGGAACTGCGCCCCACGCCCCAAGAACAGCGAGTGCTGTTTTTCAGCGAACAGCTCGGCAACTTTCTCTACTGTGCTGTCCATTGCCAGCGCTTCGCCCAGACGGGTAGGTAGACGACGCAGCTCTTCCACCAATTCGGCTTCAACACCGGCGGCCAGAGTACCTTTGACCTGACCCAAGGACAGTGTCAGCAGCAACAGGGCAACCAGTTGCGTGGTGAAGGCCTTAGTCGACGCCACGCCAATTTCCGGACCTGCCTGGGTTAGCAGGGTCAGGTCGGACTCACGCACCAACGAGCTGATGCTGACGTTGCAAATGGCCAGGCTGGTGAGAAATCCGAGTTCTTTGGCATTACGCAGGGCGGCCAGGGTGTCGGCCGTTTCGCCAGACTGGGATATCGACACGAACAGTGTGTCAGGCTGAACCGCAACTTTGCGGTAGCGGAATTCGCTGGCGACTTCGACCTGGCATGGAATGCCCGCCAAGGTTTCAAGCCAGTAACGGGCAACCATGCCGGCGTGATAACTGGTGCCGCAGGCGACGATTTGTACGTTGCGTACCTTGGCGAATAACTCGGCAGCTTGTGGCCCAAACGCCTGCACTAGCACCTGCTGTTGGCCGAGGCGGCCTTCCAGCGTACGCTGTACGACTTTCGGTTGCTCGTGAATTTCCTTGAGCATGTAGTGGCGGTACTCACCCTTGTCCGTTGCTTGCACATCCTCACGATGCTGCACGACCTCACGCTCGACCGGCAAACCATCGCAATTCCAGATCTGCACGCTGTCACGACGGATCTCGGCGATATCGCCCTCTTCCAGGTACATGAAACGGTCTGTGACCTGACGCAATGCCAACTGGTCGGATGCCAAAAAGTTCTCTCCCAGACCCAACCCGATCACCAATGGGCTACCACTGCGAGCAGCCACCAAACGATCCGGTTGCCTAGCACTGATTACCGACAAACCGTAAGCGCCATGCAGCTCCTTCACCGTAGCCTTGAGTGCGGCGGTCAGGTCCTGAATGTCCTTTAGTTTGTGGTGCAGCAGGTGAACGATCACTTCGGTGTCCGACTCCGAAGCGAACACATAACCAAGACCTTCAAGATATTTACGCACTACTTCGTGGTTTTCGATGATGCCGTTGTGCACCACTGCCAGTTCGTCATTGGAAAAATGTGGATGGGCGTTACGCTCCAGCGGTGCACCGTGGGTGGCCCAACGAGTGTGGGCAATGCCTAGACGACCTGCCAGCGGCTCAGCGACCAGAGCCTGGTCCAATTCATTGACCTTACCTACACGGCGACGACGCTCTAACATCCCGGTGTTGCTGATCAGTGCAACACCGGCACTGTCGTAGCCACGATATTCGAGTCGTTTGAGGCCTTCCAACAGGATGGCAGTGACGTTACGTTCAGCAACGGCGCCAACAATTCCACACATAGTTTTCTCCTGGTTAACTGCGGCGCAAACAAGCGTAACGCCACGGGCGTGAATCCGTTCGCGTGCCCCTTGAGGCAGAGGATCATTGGTGTTTCAGGTATGGACGCTGCTCCACTCCTGCGCCAGATCAAGGATCTTGCGCCTGACTTTATCGGCCTCCATCCACCCACTATCACTCTCGGACAACTTCAGCCATGACACGGCTGAACCCCGGCGAGCCCAAGGCACGGGCAACCTTTCGATATGACATCATAAATTTCGATTCGAAAGAAAGCGAAAGCAATAAAAACGTATTGAACGATGTTCGTCAAGGTAATAAGTGCCCCAGTGCCGTAAACACCGGCGACCATGTGTGAGCCTCTGATCGTAGATGACTGTGGAAAACCATGGCATAGTTCCGCCCTGGAACCCGCCCTGGAAGGACCCCGCCGGCTATGACCATCACTCCTTTTACAATCTCCATCAGCGACGCCGCACTCAGCGATTTACAACAACGCCTGAGCACCACCCGCTGGCTCGACACAATACCCGACAGCGGTTGGAACGAAGGCTGTGACGCCGACTTTCTCAAACGCATCGTGACCTATTGGCGCGATAGTTTTGATTGGCGTGCACAGGAGAAACGTTTAAACGCGTTAGGTCAGTTCATGACCGAGGTGGAGGGACAGTCGCTGCATTTCATTCATCGCCGTGGCACTGGCCCGGCTCCCATGCCATTGATCCTGACCCACGGCTGGCCGGGTTCTTTCGTGGAGATGGCGGCGATCATTCCGCTGCTGGCCGATCCAGGTAGTCATGGTGGTGATCCACAGGATGCGTTCGATGTAGTTGTGCCATCGTTGCCAGGCTACGGCTTTTCGCCCGCGCCGACTTCACCCGGCACCGCTTCACCTCGAGTGGCGCAGCTATGGGCCGGACTGATGACCCAGTTAGGGTATGAACACTTCGGTGCGCAGGGCGGTGATTGGGGCGCTGGCGTTTCGACCTGGCTGGCGTGGCAATTTCCGCAGCGAGTGACGGGCGTACACCTGAATTTCATCCCAGGCTCATACCGCCCTCCCCTGACCGACGCCGAACCAGCGCTCACCGCGCAGGAGCAGACATTCCTACAAACAAGCTCGGCCTGGCTTGATGCCGAAGGCGCTTATGGCCGGATCCAGGGGACCAAACCACAAAGCCTGGCGTTTGGTCTGAATGATTCACCTGTAGGCCTGGCTGCATGGATTCTGGAGAAGTTTCATGGCTGGAGTGACTTTCAAGGTGACATCGAAAAGGGTTTTGGCCTGGATGAGTTGCTGACCAACCTATCGGTGTATTGGTTCACTGGCACCATCGGCTCATCGTTTCGCTTGTACCTTGAGGGCCGCGCTCGACCGCTGCATCTTGCAAGCGGCCAACGAGTGTTGCCGCCTTTGGGAGTTGCACAATTTCCTGTTGAACTGCCGATGCCGCCACGTTCGTGGGTCGAGCGCTGTTTCGACGTGCGACGCTGGACGATGATGCCCCGCGGCGGGCATTTCGCGGCTATGGAACAACCGCAGGCACTTGCGGAAGAAGTTCGAGCGTTTTTCCGGCCACTTCGTCAGGCTCGATAAAACGGATCAGGCTTCGTCACCGACGCCAACTTGCAATCAACATCCATTCCGTGCTGTTTGCCATCGACTCCCGCCAACTTACAACCGTGTTTGTTGGACCGGGAGGACGATTATCAACGAGAAAAATTATATCCTTATAACCAAAAGTTAGGATTAGTAGATCTAACTAGACACGTATAGCAGAAGTGTGCGAGATTCGGACAATATGATCATGAGCAATGGAGCGCTCTATCCGTGAAACCTTATGTAGCGTTGTTTCCAGGTCAAGGTTCGCAATATCTCGAGATGGGAAAGGAACTATTCCCTCGCTTCCCCCAACAAGTACAACTTGCCGAAGAAATTCTTGGATGGTCAGTACAGGCACTCTGTACGTCGGGCCCCGTTGAACAACTCAACAACACGCTTTACACCCAACCTGCACTGTTTCTGGTTAACGCCCTGCACTACCAGGCTCACTATGAAGACAGCGCTCGCCTGCCGACCGTTACCGCCGGACTTAGCCTGGGCGAGTACAGCGCGCTATATGCTGCAGGCGTCTTCAGCTTTGAAGAGGGCCTGAGTATTGTCAAGCGCCGCGCCGAACTGATGGCGGCCCAACGCGGCGGATGCATGATTGCAGTCGTCGGACGCCCACGCGATGAGTTGGCGCAGTTCCTCGCTGCACATGCACTTGACGGGTTCGACATCGCAAACGAAAACAGCGCAACACAGTTTGTCATTGCGGGCCCGGCAACCGAGATATCGAGAGCCTGCGAGTTGATCGAAAAAGAACTGGGCGCCAGTGCTTTTGTTCTGCCAGTGAGCGGAGCCTTTCACTCCCGCTACATGGCAGCGGCGAAACAATCGTTCAACGAGTATCTGGGGGCGTTGCACTTCAATGCTGCAAAGTTTCCGGTCATTTCCAACGTCACCGCCCAGCCCTACACTGTGACTCAGACTCAACAGTTATTAGCCGATCAACTCACCATGCCGGTCAAGTGGTTCGACAGCGTTGTCAATGTCGCCAAGGACTTTCAGGACATTGAATGGGTTGAGCTGGGCCCAGGCAAAACGCTCACCAACCTAACGCAGAACATTTTGAGAAAACTACCGCGAGAGGGTCAGCCCACCGCCCTTCCCCGGACCGCAACGACCCACATCAGCCCTCCTGCCCCACCTCCATTAGCTGCACTCCCGAAAACCCAGACGCTCAAAAATACACTTGGTCCAAGCACCTTTAGAGAACGCTATAGGGTCGATTTGTCTTGCCTGGCAGGTGGAATGGCGCGCGGAATCGCCTCCACGCGCATGGTCACCAGACTTGCGCAAAACAACCTTCTTGGCTTCTTCGGCTCCGGTGGGCTGCCACTCAACGAAACCGAAAGGGCACTGGCGACACTTGCCGATTCGTGCGCTGGTAAATGCTGGGGACTCAACCTGGTCGCCAGCCACGCTGATGACGCGCTTATCAATCTGGCTATCAAGTACAACGTCCCGGTGGTCGAGGCCGCCGCATTTGTCGATGTCACACAGGCACTGGTCAGGTATCGCCTCGCCACCCTTCCGAAAACGCCGGGGGACAACGATCACGCTCGAACGGGCGGCCAGGCAAGGTTGATCGTCAAACTGTCGGACCCGGCGGTGGCTGCCCGGTTTCTCTCTCCGGCCCCAGAACATATGGTCAAGGCATTGCTTGCCAGCGGCGCCATCACAGCACATCAAGCCAGCCTTGCCCCGTATCGAGCGGTTGCCGACGATATCTGCATTGAAGGTGTCTCCGGCGGACATACCGGAAAAGCCACCTGGCTTGACCTTCTCCCCACGATCCGCCGGCAACGTGATGATGCAATCAAACAACATGGATTTGTCGACACCATCCACATTGGTGCGGCGGGTGGCATGGGCTCGCCCGAAAGTGTCGCCGCCGCCTTCATGTCGGGCGCGCAGTTTGTCGTGACGGGATCCATCAACCAATGTACTCCAGAGGCTGCCACCAGTGATATGGTGAAAGATATGCTGTCCCGCGCCAGTACCAATGACACGGATTTCGCACCGTCGTCGGACATGTTCGAGATCGGTTCGAAAGTTCAGGTACTGAAAAAAGGCCTGCTCTACCCTGCCCGTTCGAAAAAACTGTATGAGCTGTACAACAGTTTTTCCAGCTGGCTGGATATTCCCGTCGAGATCCGTCAATCCATTGAGGAGAAGTACTTTCGCAAGTCATTTGCCATGGTCTTGCAAGAGCTGGAGGCTGCACGTCCGACTACCTGCGATCTATCGGCCAGCGACCGGTCGAAATACCAGATGGCGCAGGTGTTCAAATGGTACTGCTCGCAGGCCAGTCGTTATGCGCAGGCCGGCGATGAAACTCGCAAAGTCGATTTTCAGATATGGGCGGGGCCGAGCATCGGTGCGGCGAATCACTGGTTGGGTGCTACACAACTGAGCGACTGGAGAAAGCGCCATGTCGACCAGTTGACTCAAGCCCTGATGAGCGATGCGGCGCGCCAGATCAGCGCGTTCCAAGGGGTTTAGCGTGGGTGTGCGCCACGCCTCGTCGATGGCTGACGGAATCGAGGTGATGCTCATGCGCCTGGACGCCTTGACGGAGGCTGACCAGCATCGTCTTGCCAGCTTTCTAGACCAAGAAGAGGCGGAACGCGCCGAGAGTATCCGCTCGGCTCGAGTGCGCAGGCAATACATCGCGACTCGCGCGACGGCGCGAGTATCGCTGGCCCTGCAAACGGGTCAACCGCTGCAGCAGGTCAGGTTCCGGGAAGGCGTGTGGGGCAAACCCTATCTTGATGCAATGCCAGGTCAAATAACCTGTGATTTCAACATCTCCCACAGTGATCGTTATGTAGCGATCGCGCTTGGTCAGCCGGCGACTGCGAATGGTCAAAGCGGCCCAGGCAATATCGGCCTCGACATCGAAACCCATCAACAGCGCCTGGACATCGACGCCCTCGCCAGTTGTTCGTTGACCGATCATGAACACCGAACCTTTCAGAGTTTGAGCCAGCACACAGCCAGGCAGACCTACTTCCTCAGAAACTGGACATTGAAGGAAGCAGTACTCAAATCAGTCGGCACCGGGCTAGTGACAGACCTCAAACAAATCTTCTGTGATCTGGCGTCCGACCACAGCGCATTCAGCTTCCAGTTTTCCTCCCAGGTCAGTGAAGAATCAATGCTCGCATGGCAGGCGCAGATCGACACTGACACCGTCCTGTCACTGGCCGTACCGAAAAGCTCGGGAATCAACCATGTCCGCGTGAGACAACTTCTCCAACCGTTGAATGCCGTCGAAAGCGTTTTCAGGCTGCACTTGGGCCACGGCGACCTCGTCAATCAGCTCCCCTCCTCACCACTCAACAGGCAAGTTCATCATGAGCGCATCCAACACCTTACTCACGCTAAAAAACACTATCCTGGATGTCATTTACGACCTCAATGAGCAGGATATCAAAGACACCCAGACGTTGAGCGACCTCAACGCCGGCTCTATCGAAAGAACGGAAATCCTGATGGTCACCGCAAGAGCCATCGGCCTTTCCATCAGGTCGGTGACCTTACGCGAGGTAGCAGGTTTGAGTTTGCAATCGATCGCTGACACGTTTGACTCCTGGCTGCTTGATCCCTCCGCGATCACTGCTAATGGGCGCTGACATCAAAGTTGCGGTCACAGGCACAGGCGCCGTCACGGCGGCCGGCGTCGGAGTCGCCGCGCTGGACGCATTAGTCACTGAACCGCCAGTCGACCTGGCTCGCAGACACGCCTCCATCAGCGAAATAGCCATCTATTCGACGCCCCCGTTCAATTTGGCCGAGTCGCTGCAAATGAGCGGGATAGCGGCGGACGCCGTGCATGTGTTGGCAAAAACCGTCCACCGGCGCCCGCCTGGCTATGCCTGGGCGATGGCGGCAGCTGCGCAGGCGTGGCACCAGGCAAATGCCTTCGCTACGCCTTTTCTACCGGAGCGCGTGGGCCTGATCATCGGCGGTTCCAACCTCAACGGCAGCGAACACGCTGAAATCGCTAGGGGTGCCGTCGCCGTTCGGCCCTCTTGGGCCGTCCAGTTCATGGATACCGACCTGGTGGGGTGTCTCAGCGAAGCCTTGAACATCAGGGGTGAGGGTTTCAGTGTGGGTGGCGCTTCTGCCTCTGGCTCGGTCGCCCTGATTCAAGGCGCGCGCCTGATCCAGTCCGGCGCTGTGGATGCCTGCCTCGTGGTGGGCGTAGCACCTTGTCTGTCGACGGCCGAGTTCGACGCGTTCATGCAAGCCGGGGCCATGGCCCAGGGCGACGAAGACGGCATAGTGCGCAATCACCCGTTCGATCACACCCACCGTGGTTTCGTCTTCGGGGAGGGGGCCGGTGCGATGCTGTTGGAGTCGGTCGATTCGGCGGCAAAACGCAACAGACCGCTCTGTGGACTATTGACGGGATCTGCCTTTCGACTGGCGGCGCATCGATTTACCACGCCTTGCGGCGACACCGAAGCACGGGTCATGCAACAGGCGATCGAGTCTGCCGGGCTCCAGCCATCGGCGGTGGATTTCGTCAGCGCGCACGGTACCGGTTCGCCCCTTGGTGATGCCGTCGAGCTGGAGGCCATCGGCAAGGTGTTCGAGGCGGCCAGGATCCCGGTGAATAGCGCCAAAAGCTGGATCGGCCACACCCTTTCGGCCTCCGGAATCATCGAATCGATCATGACCCTGCGCCAACTGGCCCGGGGTCAGATTCATCCTACTCGGCACCTGCATTCACCGCTCGAAACAACAGGATGCCTACTGAATGATACAGCCATCAGCGGGAATTTTTTCCACGCATTGAAAAACTCGTTCGGGTTTAGCGGCATTAACACTTCTATCCTCTGGTCAAAAGGAAATGACGCATGACGGTTGGCATCGAAAAAATCAACGCCTACGTGGGCCGGGCCAAACTCTCTTTGCAACGCCTGTTCGAGGCCCGTGGCCTTGACCCGGCCCGACTCGACAACCTGCTGATGCACGAAAAGTCGATCGCACTGCCTTGCGAAGACTCGATCACCCATGCCGTCAATGCTGCCAAGCCCATCGTGGATTCGTTGACGCCGCAAGAGCGGGCCAGCATCAGGTTGTTGATTGTGGCCACCGAGTCGGGCGTCGACTTCGGAAAGTCGATCAGCACTTATATTCAGCACTACCTCGACCTGCCGAGACAATGTCGTCTGTTTGAGGTCAAGCAGGCTTGTTACGGTGGCACCGCCGCGCTGATGATGGCGGTGAACACCGTCAGTGCCTCTGCGGACCCGCATTTCAAGGCATTGGTGATTGCCACTGACGAAGCACGCCCATCAGCCCGCATGACCTACGCCGAGCCTTCACAAGGCATGGCAGGCGTCGCGATGCTGATCAGCCGCAAACCCGACGTGCTGGCACTCGATGAAGGCGCATCCGGTTTGTGCAGCTACGAAATCATGGACACGTGCCGCCCAACCGGTGAGCTGGAAACCGGGGATGCCGATCTGTCACTGCTTTCCTACCTGGATTGCTTGAGCGAAGCCTACAACGACTATGCCGCCCAGGTAAGCGATACAGTTTTCGAGACGACGTTTCAATATCTCCTGTTCCACACCCCGTTCGCCGGCATGGTGAAGGGCGCCCATCGCAAACTGGCACGTGACCTGACGAGCTTCAATCGGCAGCAGATCGAGGCTGATTACCAGACGCGTGTCGCGGCGTCGGTGAACATTGCGTCCTATGTAGGCAATACCTATTCGGCTTCGTTGTATCTGGCGCTGGTCAGCCTGCTGCAAACCAGATCACCCCAGCAGCCCTCTCGCATCGGGATGTTTTCTTACGGGTCTGGCTGCGTGTCGGAATTTTTCAGCGGTGTCGTGACCCCTGACAGTTATAAGTCAATCATGGGCAACATCGTCAAAAGCCATCAGGACCGGGTCGAACTCAGCGTTGAGGCTTATGACCACTTGCTGGACTTGAAGAAACAGACGGCATTCGGGGTCCAGAATATTTCATTGGACCCCGATGCCTATGCCGATATCTATGCTGCCGCGTATCAAGGCCGCAAGCTGCTGACCCTCCAGGGGATCAGCGACTATCACCGACAGTACGACTGGAGCTGACCCCCGGCCTGCGATGCAATCAGGCCCGCGCGGACAGTAATCGACCCGCGGGCTTGATCACATAAGGCAGGACAAACACGAGCGCGGCGAACAATAGCGCCCCGCCGAACCCCGCCGCAAACACTAGGCAGATAAGCATCGCCGCGCATCCGAACACCCGTGTCCAGATACCTTGCATGACCTTGATGTAAACCGCGGTGCTGGCCAGATATAAAAGAAAGCAGTTCTGCCCCGCCACCCGCAACAATGTCGACAGGTCCAGCCATGACCATTGATAAAGGGCAAGCACCAGCATCATCAGCACACCGATCCCTAGCAGTGCCTGCCGAGGTACAGCGCTCCTGCGTTCGACATGACGGAACAGACGTGGCGCGTGATCGTCGCGGGCCAGGTCGAACAGTAGCCGCGAAGCTGCCCACACCGCGCCATTGAGGTTAGTGATGATGATGAAGATGGCAATGACAGCCATGATCGAAGCGGCCATACCGCCAGCCGCATGTTTGACAATCACCATCAACGGCGCAACGCCGAGCAGCGGGTCATTGGGGCTGACAATACTTTGCACGGCCATACCGATACCCAGGTAAAGCAGCATGATGAATACAAAACTGATTGCCAGGGCCAACGGGAAATCACGTTTTGGATTTTTGAACTCTTCGGCAGTGAACGCGAGCACTTCCCAGCCCGTGAAGGCAAAAAACGCAATGCTCATCCCGTACCAGACCCGCGTGGCAGTGCCCGCATTGGCCAGTTCGTTGGAAGGCAATACCGTCCAGTCAATGGGCTGCCAGTAAGGAACCGAAAGCATGACCACGCCGACGATGCAGGCGATCAACAGGGTCACGACAATGTTCTGCAACGTCGAGGCGACACGTCCGCCAAACCATGCGGTGCCCACGACGAAAGCCGTGACCAGTGCCGCAATCAGCGATATGGCGTCATGCGCACGCAATCCGACGCCCGCCAGCACGGGCGTCGGTATGGTTGCCACGACATACCCCGCGCCCGCAATGGCAGCCGCCGGCAAGCCAAGCGCGAAGGCACTGAGGATGACGTAGCCGCTACCTGCCTTGGCCCAAGGGAAGCTGACCCCGACGAACCCTACGACGCCACCTGCACTCGGGTAGCGACGCCCCAAGGTGGCTAGCACCACCAGCAGCGGCAGCACCAGCAGTCCATCCATGGCCCACGACAGCAAAGCCACCCCACCCGCCTCACTGAATACCACGCCGGGCAAGGCCAGAACGCCTGCCCCGACCACAATCCCGATTGCCAGCGTGACCGCACCCCACAACCCGACCGTCTTGCGTAACCCATGGGTGGGTTGCGTCACCAAACCTTCCTGAGCCTGATCAATATCCAATTCTTTGTGCTCCTTGCCGGTTTTCAAGGTGTGTAGATGCCTTCATTGGTTCCTCGGCCTGGACCACGCCAGATTGGGCAATCAACTGAAAATCCTCACGGATCTTGTCACTGAACTCGATAAACTCGCCGGCATTGACCGAGGCTACCCACGCATTAATGTCGCGTCGCATGAGCGCCAGTTTTTCCTGTCGCAGCAACTTCATTATCCGAACAGCAACCTGCTTATTCGGCAACCCAGCGTCAAACCGCTGCGCGTCGCGAAACGGCGAGTGTGCCAATGCGGACAATAGTCCCAGATCGACCGCAGCCTCGCTGGGCAGTAACTCGCCAGTCAGGTTAAGGGTCGCCGCGCGAGCAGCGCCGACAACCGAAGCCAAGTAGGAAATACCGCCCATTCCGGCAATCAGCCCTGATTTGATTTCCGGTACGCCCACCATGACGCCCGGCCAAATAAACTGATAATCCAACGCCATCAACAGCTCAAACCCTCCGCCCTGGGCGCTCCCGTAAGCAATGCCGTAGGTCAGACAGGGCATCTGCTCAAGCAGGTCGAGCAGGTCCCGGTATTTGCCCGCCACCAGTGCCAAAGCGCCGTGGTCCTGCTGCTCGGCGTCGTTGACGAATGCTTGTCGATTACCGCCCAGAGAAAAGTTACGGCCGCGATGGGACAGGAAAACGCCTTTGATCAGCGCGGCGTCGGCAGCCTGACTGGCCGCGGTGAGGATGTCGACCAACGCTTCCAGCGCCGGTAAATCAAAGGTGTTGCCTTCGTCCATGTGCAGGAACACCCACAGGTTTGCCGAGGTGTCTTGCAGCAGATCGAATGTCTGCCTGTAGCGGCCGGCAAGTGAGGCAAGCGCCGGAGTGCCGGGAGGGCCCAGCTCGGCTGACAGCGTCTGGTATTGCCGCTCAATCTCATGCTGACGCGCCAAGAGATCAACGGGAACACGTTCGTAGCCCGGCAGGATATCCAGCACATCGGCAAGCGCAGCGAGCGATTCAACCCCGTCCATCTCGCGCGACTGGATCAAGATCTCGAGAGCGTCGGCCATCTGCAGCGGTGTCGGCGAAGCACCGAATGCCGACGCTTGCACGTTTACATCAAGCGCACGTCGCACCAGGCTGCAGAACCCGGTCAATGCAATTGAGTCCAGGCCCAGCCGACTGATGGGCTGATCGACATCGACCTGAGCCAATTCAACCTGCGCCTGTTTCGCCGTCCAAGCACAAACAGCCGTCAGCATGTCAGGCACCCTCGCGCCCGCCAGGTTCTTGGCTGGTGCCTGGGGCGCCCGGATATCTGCGGTCTCCCACATCAGTCTGGGTAACGGGAAGGATCGACGGTTGGCCCCGATTGGCGGGATCGCCGGAGCTTGGCGCTCGGGATCCGGATCCGGCGTGACCAGCAGGTGGGCGTTGACGCCACCCAGGCCGTAACTGTTGATCGCCGCGATGAACGAGGCTGGCGCTGCCAGCTCGCTCAATGCGCTCGGACGCTTGAGAATCGGTGTCGTGCCAGCGCTTGCGGGAAGCTGCTGGTGATTGCGGGTTGCCGGCATCACGCCAAATCGAATGGCGCCCAATACCTTGGCCAATTGCGAAAAGCCGCCCGCGGCTTCAAGAAAGCCAACGTTACCTTTCACGGAGCCCAGACGAACCTGAGGGCCATAGACACTCTGCATGGCCTGAAGCTCGATACCGTCACCGCCTCCACCATTGCCATGCGCCTCAACATAGCTCACATGACTTGGCGCGAGGTTGCGCGCGCTGAGCAGATTTTCAACCAGCGTGCGCTGAGCATCGGCCGAAGGCAGCACCAGACTGCCATCACCTTTGCCTTGGTGCTGCACTGCGGAGCCGACAATAACCCCCAGCACAGGATCGCCATCGCGACGCGCGTCACCGAGGGTCTTGAGGATGACCGCCCCAACCCCTTCACCCATCACCTGACCATCAGCAGCCTGGTCGAACGGGGAGCAGATACCTGTATTGCTGAGCAGGCCGAGATTATTGAGCATCGACAGCCGGCCAGGCTCGAGTAGCAAACTGACCGCGCCGACGACGGCCTGCTCACACTCTCCCGAGCGTATGGCCTGGCAAGCTCGGTGCAAAGCGACCAATGCACTGGAGCATGCCGTGTCGATGATCTCGCTGGGCCCCTGGAGATTGAACAGATAGGAAATGCGGTTGGCCAGGATGCAATGTGCATTGCCAGTCGCCAGATACAGCTTCGACAGGTCTTCCCAACATCCCCAACGTGCGTAATGAGCAAAGTCCTGGTTGTACATGGCAACAAAGACGCCGGTACGCCGCGCGCCAAAGTTGGTTGGGTCGTTTTTGCTCGCAATGATTGCCCGTTGCACCTCTTCCAGCAACAGTCGGTGGTGGGGGTCGAGCGCCTCACTCTCACGAGCCGACAGGGAAAAGGTTTTATGGTCAAAGCTCAGCACGTCGTCCAGGAGGGCAACTTTCAATCCTTGGGTGCCGGCACCGGACGCATTGGGCCAGCGATCGTCAGGCAAGCCCGAGAAAAGGTCACGCCCCTCCATCAACGAACGGTAAAACTCCCAAGGGTCCTGACCGCCCGGAAAGCGACAGGACATGCCGATGATGGCGATATCCTCATCGCTGACCACTGGCCGGACAGCGCCGTGGTCATCGATATCACGCGCCTGCAGCACCTCGTCGCGCAATGACGAATTGAGCCCCATTTCGCTGGCCAATCGTTGGCGGAGCATTTCGATATCCATTTCAGATTTGCTCCCTTTCGGTTGCCTTGAAACCTTTGGCAGGGACGAGTTCGTCCCGGGCCAATGCGCTCAGCAGCGGCAGGCCTGAGCGGATATGGTCGGCATCCGTAATGAAATCCAGCATGCAAGCGATTTCGTCGACACCTGCCGCGGACACCTGGCGAACCATCCGCCGCCCGTCCTCGAGATTGCCGAACAAGGCTGCCGTGGTGAAATAGCGCTCAAAGGAATACTCGGCCAATTGATCGAGTTCGCGCGCGGAGGTAGCGGCCCCGGCATTCACTGCGCCACCGTTGACGTGACTGCTCAGACTGCTGCGAATGTATTTGAGAAACGGTTCGCGAACCACGCGCTCGACGGTGGCCGCGTCGGGATGCAGGTAGGTGTGCAACATCAATGTCACCGTTCCCGCCTCAGGGTCATGCCCACAGCGCTCACGCGCGGCGCGATACATCTGGATTTTCTCGGACAGTTGTTCAAGGTTGCTCCCGGCCAACATCGTCAGGATATTCACCCCGAGTTCACCCGCCCGGACGAACGAGTCCGCCTGTTTCGAGATCGCCATCCACAGGTTGACGGACGACTGCACGGGCCTCGGGTAGGTCTGAATATTCGTCAGTTCTCCATGGCCATTGGCAAAACGACACGGCTCGCCCTGCCAGAGTTTGCGTACCAGATCGAGGCGTTCGAACCAGAGATCCCTCAGGTTAGCAAAGGACGACGGCGCCAGGACAAAATCATCGGCATTCCAGCCACTGGCAACACCCAGATCGACCCGCCCGCCCGACATGCGGTCAACCATTGCCCACGCCTCTACAACGGCCGCCGGGTGGTGCAGCGGCAAGACCACACTGCCAGCGCGCAGGCGAATGCGCGATGTGCAGGCGGCCACGTAAGCGGCGGCAAGTGCCGGGTTGGGATAATTGCCACCCACGGGATTGAAATGGCGCTCGGGAAACCAGATGGCTTCAAAACCTTGCCGATCAGCAAAACCACTCAACTCGGAAACAAACTCGTAGGGGTTCGACGGCCCCTCCTGCTGCAACTCCGAAAACAACATCAGTCCATATTTCATTGCTATTCCTTTTAGTGGAGAACCTGTTGCCAGGGTTGTTGCGGGTTTACCTGGCAACCTCACGACGCTGCTCTTCAATCTGCGCGGCCAATGCGCTGACTGTCGGATACTTGAAGAGCCAGACCGATGGAATATCAATCTCGAACAGACTCTCCAGCTCCCTCACCACCTGCAATGCAATCACCGAATCAATGCCCAGGCGCCGGAAATCGGTATGCGCGTCCACCTGGTCAACTTTGAGGAAACGCCTCAACTGTTCGATCAGTTCTGCGCCAATGTCTCGGCTGTCTCTCGACTCAACGGTGCCAGCCACTGGCTGCGGGGCGTCGAGCCATTTCTTTGCCAACGCGCGGATCGCGTCATCCGAAAGACCCGACAGCAACGTGTCCACCTGAGCCGCTGGCTCGACGGTCGCCACTGCCGGCGGAGTCGACGCCAGCGGCTGTTTGGCAGCCCTGCTGGCAGTCATTGCGCCGAGTTCAAGGTCGAATCCGGCCAGAATCCGCTGACGATCCCCTTTCAATACAAAGAGTTCAGGCTCTCCACTTGCCAGTGCAAGCTTCCACGCCGCGAGGCCGTCACTGACATTGAGGAATTGGTAACCGAGGCTGACCACCCATTGGTCAAATTCGGGGGTGACGTACTTGTCCCACTCCCACCGCGACCAACTGACCGCCAGCGAACGGCCCCGGCGGCGCCCTTGCTGTTGCAACTCATGCCGCCTCGCCGCAAACGCATTTTGATAAGCGCAACCGTAGGCATAGTCGGCCCCCCCTGCCATGCCAAGCGCAGCCTGGGAAGAGAACACCGCAAACAGGTCCAGATCCAGTCCCGCAGTAGCCCGATCAAGCAACTCGGTGCCAACGGCTTTGGCCGCTGCCACTTCCTGGAAATCACTCCAGCTTTTGTTGTAAAGGAACGCGTCACGGTGATCAGTGACCAGGTTGATAACCCCGTCAATTCGGCCGAACTGGCGCAACACGTCGGCCACGGTAGCTTCGACCTGAGCCAACTGAGTGATGTCCGCCTGACAGTAAATGACCTTCGTGGGGTTCGAGGCCAACGCTTGTAATGTCTGGATTCGGCGCGCGATTTCACCCGTTTCGGGGGAGCGACCGACCATCGCGATGGTGGCGTCGAAAGTGCTCACAATGGCGCTCGCCAACTGAATACCCAGCTCTCCAGCACCACCAGGGATCAGGTACACCCCCTTGTGCTTGAACCAGCCTGGTGGCGACCTTTCATCTGACGCCGAAAGGTCGGCTACAGCCAGGCCGCGCTGCACGCGATCGGGACGATAGGCTACCCACCCTGCGCCTGCCGAATGCTCGATTTCCTCCAGCAGGCGTTTGACGCCAGCCGGCTCCTCCAGCGAGCAGCCCACATCGAGCATCATGAACTTGGGATTATTGCCCTCCTGAACAACCGTCTGCAGCAATGACGCCAGCGCGCTGATGGCCGGGGTCGCCACGCTGTTGGGCGGAGCCATGAAGATCAATGCCGTTGAACGCGGAAGAGCGCCTTCGACGACCATTTTGCACAGCTGGAACCAGCGCTCGGTCTGCGGCCCCAACGGTGAGGTGTCAGCCTGTTCATCCGCCAGAACAACCAATACATCCGGGTTTCCCGAGGTGAGGCAGATCGCTCTCAATCGAGTCGCCCAACTCTGTGGGTCGGCAAGGTTGAGCTGGTCATCCATTGCGCAGTGGGTGTCGTATTGGCGAGCCAGTGGATCGGCCTCATCGTCGACCAGTGACAGCCGGGTAACGCTGTGGGCACCTCGGCCGCGCAATGCATCATGAACCGTCGCCAGATCGCGGTCTGACCGTCCGACCAGAATGACCGAGCGATTCTCCAGCGAATTGCTCTGCAAAGCATGCAACGGCGCGGGCTTCCACGCCGGGCGCAATGCCAGTAGCGACTCCGGCTGGTCGGCACCGACCGTCTCCAGAACAACATGCGTTTCTTGTGTCGCGGGGCCGGGGGCGGTCTCTGTCGTCACCACTGGAGCGCCTGGAATCCAGAACCGTCGGTCATTCCAGGGCGTGGCAGCAATCGGCTGATGTGTCGGCACATAGCCGCGCGGCGGTTCACTGACCACAACACTGGCGTTGGTACCACCGAAACCGAATGAGTTGACCAGCGCGACCCGGCCCTGACCATTATCGGCCCAGGCGCGCGTCGAAGACTGGACTTCGAAGGTTTGCCCCAGCTGGATGTAAGGATTGAGCGATTGAAAAGACGACATGCCCGGCAGTTGCCCGGAACGCATGGCCATCAGCACATTGATTAACCCCGCCATCCCGGCCGCGGCTTCAAGGTGGCCGATGTTCGATTTGGCCGAACCCAGGGCGCAAGGCGCAAGCCGCTGGGTACCACGTGCGCGAAACGCCGCCGTGATGGCTTCAACCTCGATAGGGTCGCCCAGTTCAGTGCCCGTACCGTGCATTTCCACATAGCTGATGGCGTCGGAAGAGAGACCTGCATCGTCTAGCGCACGGACCATCAATGCTGACTGGGCTTGCTGATTAGGGGCGGTCAATGACGCCGACTTGCCACCGTGATTGACCGCAGAACCACGAATCACGCCAACCACAGGGTCGCCATCGCGCCGCGCGCTGGCCAGGGATTTGAGCACTACGACCCCTACCCCTTCACCGCGAACATACCCATCCGCACCCGCGTCCAGGGTCCGGCACTGCCCCGTTGGCGACAACACACCCAATTGGCTGCCCATGATGTGGATGTCCGGCGTCAACATCAAGTTGCTGCCACCGACGATGGCCATCTCGCAATCCCGATTGCGCAGCGCCTGGACCGCCGCGTGCACCGCGACCAGGCTGCTTGAGCAAGCCGTATCAATCACCTGACTCGGACCATTGATGTCCAGCAGATATGACAGCCTGTTGGGCAACATTGTCTGCGCATTGCCGGTGCACGTTTGCGCATCCAACCGCCCCTGCATCAGCAAGAGTTGCTGGTAATCCTGAAACTGCATGCCGACAAACACCCCGACCGACTGCCCGGCCAGCGCCGTGGGTTCCATACCGGCACTCCACACCGCTTCCCACGCCGTTTTCAGAAACAGCCGGTGCTGCGGATCCATCAATTCCGCTTCAAACGGCAGGATCCCGAAAAATTCCGGTGCAAACTGGTCGACACCCGAAATGAATCCGCCCCAGCGTGCATTCGTCTTGCCTTTCTGACGTCGCGGGTCGCCCTCATAGTCTTGCCATTGCCAGCGATCCGCCGGGATCTGGACGATACAATTGCGTCCCTGCAACTGGTTCTGCCCGAACGCTTCCACGTTATCGGCCCCCGGCAACCGAGCCGCAAGGCCGATGATCGCAATGGCATCGTCTTGGGCTTCTGCGGATTGCCTCGACGCTTCACGCGTTTGCGCGTCGCGGATCGGCGGTTGCACCGGCACGACGCCCTGCTCCTCCAGCCAGCCCGCAAGCTTGCCCAGCGTTGCGGTGCTGAACAGCACAGTTGGCCCGACAGCAATACCAAAGGCTGCGGACAAGTCGCTGGCGAACTGCTTGAGCAACACCGAGGTGAACCCCAGGTAGCCGAATGTCTCATGCTCATCCAGCTCGTCAACGTCCACCGTCAACAGTGTCGAGGCGATGCTTTTCACCTGACGCAGCGTCGATCCATTCGCCGCATGGCTCAGCTCCACGCGCTCGGATGGTAGCGTTGCGATGTGCGACGCCGGTACCGGCAAGTCAAACGGCCACAGGCGTTTTTTAGCAAGCGGCGATGCCGGCAAGGGCACGACGCGCCCACCCGCAGGCAGCTCGATGCTGCCATGCTGCACCCACGCCTGCGCGGCAGCGAAGGAGGCCGGCGGAATCGGCACTCCAGCCGCCTCGATCTGCCCAGCCAAGGCCTCGTCGCCGAATAGGCGTTGCTCCAGATAGCTCAGCAGTTGGTCCTTGTCGGCCGCATAAACGGCGAATCGGGTGCGGCGCTGCCGTTGCCGAGAGAGGCTCGTGGCGATATCGCTCAACGTGACGCGGTCAAAGCCATACAAGGCGAGTTCCGCCCCCCGCAGGCAGGTGATCAGCCGCTTCAGGTGACTGCGCAGCAACTGCTCGTCCTGTGCGGAAAACACGCACAGTCGCGGCCCTTGCTCTTCATCGTTCCGAGGTGATTCATAACTGGTAAGCACCACGTCAGCATTGATGCCACCTGCGCCGAAGTTATGCACCACTGCGACCTTACGTGAGGGATCATGCTGGACCCATGTTTCGTTTTGCAGCACAGGCCGCAATGCCAGCGGTTGCTGCGCGGGCCAATTCAGCTGCGCCAGGTTGGCGATACCCGGCACTTGAGCCGTATTCATGGAGATCAACGTCTTGATGATGCCCAGCACCCCCGAAGCCGTTTCGAGGTGGCCGATATTGGCCTTGGCATTGGTCAGCCCCGGGCTGCCGTGGGCGGCACTGAACACTCGGTGATAGGCATGCAGTTCTGCTTGATCGGACAGGGAAGTCGCCGCGCCCTGACCTTCCACGTAGTCCACGCTCGCACCCTCAACACCCGCCCGCTTTAATGCTCGCTTCAATACCGCAGCCTGTCCTTCCGGGCTTGGCGCCAGCTCGTGCAGTGTTCGACCGTTGTTACCCACGGCGCTGCCGGCAATCAGGCCGAGCACACAATCGCCATCTGCCAATGCGGCCTCGAGAGGTTTGAGCAGCAACAGCCCACAACCTTCGCCGATAATGGTTCCGTCGGCTTGCTGATCGAATGCACGAACAGTGTTTCCCGGTGACATGCTCAGTTGCTGGCGCTCGGCGATTGCCGACAGCGGACTCATCAGGAAGTTGACGCCACCGGCAACCGCCACTTCGATTTCTTTGCGCCGCAGCGCTTCGACCGCGTTGTGAATAGCCACCAGAGAGCTGGCACAGGCGGCATTTACGGCATAACTGCCACCTCGCCAATCAAAATGATGAGCGATCCGATTGATCATCAGGCCATGAAAACTGCCGTTCTCAACCGCAGGCGTGAACCGCTCCGGCGCATCCAGCAACTGCGCCATGAACTCTTGGCGTTGCACACCGACCATCACCCCGACGTCTCTGCCTTTGAGGCCATCACGGCCGTAACCGGCGCTCTCCACCAGTTCGCGACATGTATCCAGCAACAGCCGCGCCTGGGGGTCGAGAAACATCGCCTGCGCATCGGTTAACCCATATTCTGCCGGACAGAACGCTTCCACATCGGCAATAAAACTTCCGTGATGAGCATCGGTTTTGCCCGGCTCGGTCTCCGGATTGCCGTCAAAATCCTGCCAACGCCAACGCTGCGCAGGCACCTGAGTGATGACCGAGCCCTGGCGCTCGAGCAAATCACGAAACTCGCCAAGATCCTTGCAGCCCGGAATCCTCGCCGCCATGCCGATGATTGCAATCGCCTGACTGTCGACACCCGCGTCAGCCGTCGCCGGTGCATCGGCACGGGCACTGGCCGTCGCTTGCAAACGTGGGAGCGGCGCAGGCGTCTGCACATCGCTGGCACCGAGCCGTTGCAAGGCAGGCGTCAAGGCCGGCCCCAGGTATAGCGCTGCTGCCTGCAGATCAGACTCGGTGATCTGCCCTTGCTCGACCATCTTCTGCAAGGTGGCGACGCCCAGCCCTTTAAGCACGCCCAGCCGCAACGACTCGTGCTCCGCTGGGCGCTTGCCTCGAAAAAGTTGTCGCTTGACCGCCGTCAGGGCCTGCTCGGCACCCGGCCAGGCATGTGGACCGACCAGGCGGAACAGGGCGGACAACGGCGGCAACCCGATCAGTTCCCAATAACGCGCCCAGTCTTCTTCCGGTCGCGGGAACGCGCCGATTTCCAGCGCAATACGCAGGGATTCGAGCCATCCGTCAAACACCACAGGATGCTGGCCCGAGCGCGAGCGTTCAGCGACCCACGCTTGCATGTCTGGCGCGTCAGGCAAGGCATTGCGGCCAGTGATGACCCCGCAATACCATCGCGCGACCAATTCTAGGAAAGGCAATACCGAGGCCAGTACTGTCTTCTGTTTGCCGACGGCGTACGGCACGCTCATTCTTGCCAGCGAGGGTGCTTCAGGGAGGAACGTATATTGGTAGAAATCAGTGGAACTGAGGGCCGGCGCAAAGGGTGTCGGCGATTCACGGTATCCCGTGCAATAGACCACGATGTCGATGGGTTGATACGTGCCATCCGCGCACCACACACCGCCCTGATCGAACCGGGCGATCTCAGCAGACACTTTCACCTGGCCATTATCGATCCGCGCAATAATCTCGTCGCTGCGCCCAATGGCGTTGTTGGGAATGCCAGCAGGCATCAATCCGCTGGCTTCCAGTTTGCGCATGTAATCGGGAATGACACCGGCGAGTCGGGCCTTGAACGCCGACTCATCGAGCTGGTCATTCAGCACTCGATCAACAAATGATGCAGTCAACTCATTGGGCACAAAGCCCAGCATGCTGGGCAGAATCCACAAACGATTGTGGCTCGCCAAGTGCACCGATTGCGCGGTGTCCGAGGCTTCGCTGGCCACGTCGCAGCCACTGACGCCACCGCCAATGACCAGGACTTTTTTGCCCACGAAAATGCTGTTGTCGTGATAGCAGTCGGCAGTCAACACTTGTCCCTTGAATTCCTGCGCACCGGCGATCTCAGGCACATTGGGCACCCAGTAGCTACCTGTGCAAAGCACCACGCCATCGGCCTGCAAGTCGATGGCACCCTCGGGCGTTTGCACATTGAGTACCCAACCATCACCGGACCGGGCGATGTCGTTCACCGCATGCGAAAAGCGCAAGCATTCGCGAATGCCGAAATGGTCGGCGTAGGCGTGCAGGTAGGCGTTGACTTGCTCGACCGGAGGGAAAAGATCAGTCGACGCCGGTGGCGGAAAATCCGAGAAGAAAAACGTGTGCTTAGAACTCTGCATCTTCAGCGATTTGTATGCTCCGCCCTTGTGATCATCGCGAAACACATAGGTGCCGCCGAGCCGGTCGGTACGTTCGAGGATGATCGGCCGCATCCCGTCTTCACGCAGGCACTTGGCGGTCACCAACCCGCCCGGACCGGCACCCACGACCACCACCACGCTACCCGGTGCAAGACGCTGGCCGGTACTGCGCCCTGGCGCCGCGTTCACCAGGTTGGCGACCTCTTCAGGGCGTGCTGGCGGCAGCTGCGCCACGTCTTCGTCACGCGGCTCACCTGCGGTCACCAGTCCGGCGACATGTGCGGCCAACGCCTTAAGCGATGTTTGCTCGAGAAAAACCACCGGGGCCAGAACAACCCCGAATGCCTGGGTAATGGCGGAGCCGAATGCCGTCAGTTTGATTGAGTCAAATCCCAGATCACTCAACTCACTGTCGGAAGTGATATCGCTGATAGCCCAGCCGGTGATACCGGCCGTCAATTCGATCAACCTGTCGATCATGGTATCGGTGGTTGCTGCAGCGTTGCCAATTACGGCTGTCGTCTCCGTGCGAGGGGCATGGAATACAACGAGCTTGCTGGAAACGTGCTCGCTCAACGCCGACAGCGTCCCGTGATTGAGAAATGCCACCGGCTCCAGGACGATGTCAAACTGCTCGTGGATCAGGTTGCCGAACACCGTCAACTTGATTGAATCAAAACCCAGGTCACTCAATGCGGTGTCGCCCGTCATATCACTGACGGTCCAACCGGTGACCTGCGCCGCCAGCGCCATGAGCTGGTCAGCGACAGACTGCGGACTTGCGGTCGACGCCTGCGTTTTCGTTTCCAGCAGCGTGATGACCGAGCGAACGGTTCGGCCTGTCTTGATATCCTGATAACCCAGAGGGATCTCCAGCTGCGTGCTCAACGCAGTAATCAGACGCTGCAATGTTGCCGTATCAATACCCAAATCGCTCAACGCACAGTCCGGGCTGATTTCATCCAATGGCAACCCCAGCAATTGGCTGAGGTGCTGCTTTACCAAAGTCGCTACGTTATTGGCCATGTGCATATTCTCCGTTTCAATCCCTGTCAACGCGACGTTTGAGCAGCCTTAACCAACCGCTGATTCTGTGGCTCCTGCCACGCCAACCATGGCGTCATCCGACGCCCTCGATATGCCAGAGCCGCAGCCTGTTCCTCGGCGCCGATCTCATGGCGCTCGACCATGCTGGCTAGGGCACTCTCACCCAAGCCGGCCAGCACCGCGTTCTTCACCTTCTGTACCTGAAGCTCATCTTGCCGGACGAAAAAGCCGCGCTTCGCCTTGGCCGCGTAGGCACTCGCCTCGGCCCAGGCATGCGGTCCCTGCAGGCGAAATAAAACAGGAATCGGCGGCATGTTGATGAACTGCCAGTACGCCGCCCACTCTGTCTGCGGATCCGGCAATACCCCGATGGCCTGGGCAACTTCCAGTGACTCGGTCCAGGTATCGAACACCCCGGGGGTGCCATCTGCCCCCCACGGGGTACCTTCCAGGGCACCCTCACCCAGCGCATAGCGACCGCTCAACGCACCGGCATACCAGCGCGCCATTAATTCAAAGTACGGCAGTGCAGCGCCAAACCCGGACGCGCCAGGCAGGTGGTTGCAAATGAACAGCGAAGGGTTGTCTCGATAAAACAGGCGTCGCGAGAAATCGTTCAGCGCCAGCGGGCGCAGATACTCGTAACGCGGCGCGACGAATCCGGTGGCATAGACAATCACGTCAACATCACGACGGCTGCCGTCGGCAAAAATCACCCCGTTTTCATCAATGGCTACAGCGCCAGGGCAAACCTCGACGCGTTGCTGGGCGGCATACCCCACGATCCGGTCATTGATATGAATGCGTGTTGTGTCGACCTCGGTGGGCAGCAGACCACTTTGCTCATAGAGCTTCATGTAATCGGGCAACGCCTGACGCAACTGCTCGGCAAAAAGTGCCGGGCTGCGCTCGCGGTTATGCGCCCTGGCGACGTAAGACTGGCTGCAATCGTTAGGGACGAAACCGGTCATGCGCGGCAGGAACCAGGCAGGGTTCCTGACCGACCAGTGAACCTTGCTTGCGTTCTCCACCGCATCTGCCGCGATGTCGGCACCGCTCACCCCGGAGCCAATCACGCACACCGTCTTGTCAGTAAACAAAGCGCCGCTGTGGTAGGCGCTGGACGTTATTTGCAATCCGCGAAATCGCTCACGCCCCGGTATCTGGCTGACTTGCGGCTCCCAGAACTCGCCGGTGCAACAGGCCACGCCCCTGGCGAGGATCTGCTGCACGCCCTTGTTCGCCTGATAGTACGTGACGCGCCAGTTCGCGCCTTCGGCTGTGACTTGCAGCACCTGGCTTTCGAGCTGGATCAACGAGGCAAGATTGAAATGCTCGATGTAGCGTTGAAAGTAGGCCTGAACCGAATCCACATTGCAGAATAGCGGGTCGGTATCCAGCGGGGGGAAGTCGGAGTAGAAGAACGTATGCTTGGAGTTTTGAGTCTGGGTCGATTTATAAGGGCCTCCGTGGTAATCCTCGCGATACGTCCAGATGCCGCCAATGACCTTGCTGCGCTCAAGCACGATCGGACGCAGTCCTTCCTCCAACAACGATTTCGCCGTGGCGATACCCGCCGGGCCGGCACCAATCACGACCACCGGCAGGTCTGTCGCGGGTGCGCTGTCGCGAGACTCTGCAGCCGGCCGTTGCACTGCGCCAGTGGGTGTGCGAACAGTCTCGTCCGCGTCAGGCTGCTGAACCCAGAGCCGCCGCGCGTCCTGGACAATCCCCGGCAGCGAGATCCGCTTGCGGTTGCCCGGCTGATTGTACCGGCTCCAGTCGATACTCGCACCGCCCAGCCACTGTTGCACCCCTTCCTCCACGCACGCCGTCGCCTCATCGGCACGCAGATCACGCAGGCGGTTGATGAGTTCAGGGATCGAGCGCACCGCGAGGACATGCCGGCTCTTGAGGTCGGTACGACCTGACTGAAGGGTGTACGCAACGTCGGTGAGCCGCAGCTGTGGATGCCGTTCGAGGTAGTCGGCCAGCCTGCTCGCAGTGGCTGCCAACAGTTCGGGCCTGGACGCTGACAACGGAACGAACACCAACCCCTCCTCGTCATCCACCGCGTCTGCTGGCAGACTAAAGGCTTGCACCACGAGTGCCCCGGAGGCGCCCATTGCGCCCACCGAATGCAATAGCGCCAGTTGCCCGTCCCAACCGCGGGCAACTTCCGACAGCTGTAATGCGCTGGTGGCCAACGACGCTTCGATGGAGGGGTGCAGCGGCCGGCAATTAAGCGTCGGTACCAGCGTCGAGTGCTTGAATTGCAGGAGCACTTTTGCCATTTGCGCCATCGTCGAGGCCGCTTCGGCATGGCCCAGGTTGGACTTTACCGAACCTAGCATGACCTTTCGCTGCTGGTCTGCCGGAAACAGCGCCGTCAAGGCGTCGATCTCGGCAACGTCAGCAGCGGGAAGGCCCATCGCAGCGGATTCGACATAATCGATATCACCGGGCGTCGCACGCGCCACGCTCAGTGCCCGTGCACATATTTCGCGCTGCTCCAGGGCGCTGGGGATCCGATAGCCACCTCCTTGCCCGCTGTGCCCGACGGCGCTGCCGATAATCACGCCGTGAATGTTGTCGCCATCCTCAAGTGCCGCTGCCAGGGGCTTGAGCAATACCAGACCCGCCCCTTCGCTCGTGAGGTAACCGTCCCCCTCGGCGAAGGGGCTGGAAAAGTCTCTGGTTCCCAGCAAGTGTTTGAGACCAACCATTTTCAAGGGATGTTCGGTCAGATTGACGCCGCCTGCCAGTGCCATCTGGCAATCGCCCCGATCCAGCGCCACAAGGGCCTGGTTCATCGCCATCATTGCCGAAGAACAGGCAGAATCAATGGCAATGCTCGGACCGTTGAGGTCAAAAGCCTGGGACAACCTGCCGACCATGCCACCGAACGAAGAAACTAGCGCGTCCGCCTTCGACTGGCCCGCTTCGGTAAACAAACCGTACTGCTGGAAACACGCCCCGACAAAAGTACCGACCCGTCCTCCGGCTTCACGGAACGACTTGAGTTGTCCCACACTGTAGCCCGCATCCTCGAACAGCTCCCAGGCGACCTGCAGGATGATGCGATCCTGCGGATCCATGGCGGCGGCATCGCGCGGCGCGATTTTGAATAGAAACGGATCGAAGTGATCGAAACCGTCGAGAAAGCCGCCAAACCGGGACGGGGTCTTGCCCGGCTTGCTGCGATCGGGATCGTGGTACTGGGCCATATCCCAGCGATCTTCAGGCACTGGAGAGATGGCGCTTTTGCCATCCGTCAGCAGACGCCAGAGTTCATCCATCGATGCTGCAGCCGGGAATCGCCCGGCTAGGCCGATGATCGCAACCGGCGCCAGCGAGGCAGATGCCTGAGCATGCCGGCGTGCCCAGCGCAATTGCTGGCTGGCTTGAGCCTTACTGATCTTGCCCTGCACCAACTGGTCTAGAACGTTGCGTTCAAGCTCCATATCGTACTGTCCTTGTTCATGATGATTAGGGCTCAGGCGAGGTGACTAAGCGCAGTGTCGACGCTCATCGTTCCGCCAAGAACGCCATCCAGAAGCTCATTGATATCCTTCAAGGCAACCCCTTTGGCCCCGTCAGAGTTACCTGACGTCTTCAGACGTTCAGCCAGGTCAACGGCCAACGCCTGCGCCGTGCCCAACGCCTGCAATGCACTGCTGTTGTAATGGCCGGCGAGTGACACGAAACGAGAATCGAGCGCACGCACCAGTTCGATCGCGTTGATCGAATCCAGACCCAAGTCGCGAAATGGCGTGTTGGCGTCATAATCCTCGGGCGCCAGATGCAGGATCTTGCCCAACACCTCCTCGACAACCTCTAATACCGCATGGAAAGAAGATGCGGGCGTGACCATCGGTATGCTCGGCGCAACCGGCGACACCGGGCGCTCGACTTGAGCAACAGCGGTGTGCGGCTGGCTCTGACCATCCAGCCAATTGGCGATTGCCTGGGCGCAGTCCAGGTGTCGCAACCGATCCCGGTCAATCCCCTCGCCAAGCTGTCCTTCCAGAGCCCGGGCAAATTCGATGCTGTTGATGGAGTCGAGTCCCAGATCGCGAAGCGGTGTTTGCGGGGTGTATTCATCGCTATGCAACTGCAACACACCGGCGAGTAACTGCATGACCATCGAGAGGTGGGAAACTCGGTTCTGCCCGGCACCCGAGCTTTGTTCGCTAGCAGGACTGTGCAGGGTACGCAACTGGATTTTGGCTGGTGCCGAGGGCAACGCAGCAGGCTGTACGACAGCACTCACGGGTGTCAGCGGAATCTGACGAGGTACCACGAGACTCACGGGAGTTACGGGAGCAGCGGGAGCAGCGGCAGCAGCGGGAGCAGCGGCAGCAGCGGCAGCGGGAGCAGCGGCAGCAGCGGCAGCAGGAGCAGCGGGAGCAGCGGCAGCAGCGGCAGCAGCGGCAGCAGCGGCGCTATCAAGAAACCTTTCCTCAACCCGATGCAAGATCTCCGGCGAAGCCATCACCCGGCGATGCATGGCATCCTCACGAGCGATACAAGGCTCAAGCTTCTCCAATAGTGCTCCGGCCAGCTCCTTTTTCAACTCACTGACCGACGTGGCTGGCATCGCGGCAATTCGCTTGGCGATCTCAAGTGCACGCGGTAGCACCTCGACGGATGGCACAATCAACACCCCGGCACCGCGCACAGCCAATTCAGCTCCCGCATAACTCTGGGCGCTGAACATCATTTCTGTGGCCAGTGCGCGCCCCAGCTTTTCGCCCAGGACCAGTGTCGTGCCCATTCCAGGGGTGAAGCCGTACTCCATGAAGTTCGCCGCGTACAGCGCTTCGCGTGACAGGATCGGTACATCAGCATACAGCCCCAGTAACAGGCCGCCACCGAATGCGTGCCCCTGCAAGGCGCTGATGACCGGAACGCGGGATGTCAGGAAACCTTTGTACAGGAACGGCTCGTCCGTAAAAGAGCGTTCGCCTCGGGCAATACCGCTCAACCAGTCGGGAGTGCCGCCCATACTGAATACCCGCGGGGACCCCGTGACAATGACGGCACGCACGCTGTGATCATTTTCGAGTTCTGCGAAATGTTTTGCCAATGAGCCCGTCAGCGCCGAGGTAAACATGTTCGCCTGATCAACCTCCGCCAATTCCAACTGCACCACGCCCTGCGCAGGCCGTGTCATTCGCACGACGTCTTGCGCCACATTTTCAGCAACGGGTTCCTTGGCCGAGAGCTGTGCGGGTGCTGATTTGGGTACCTGTATATCGACGGATGCAGTCGGTACCGGGACGTTATCGGTTGCCAAGGCTTTGCTTGGCGAGTCCACCGACGCGGGCGTGTCGTACCAGTGGCGAGTGCGCAAGAACGGGTAGCCCGGAAGCGAGGCGTGCGGCGCCTCGGAATCGGCATAAAGAGTTTTGAAACTGACCTCACCGCCCACCCAGCGCTCTGCGAACTTGCCAGCCAGAGAAAGAAGTTCCTGGTCATCCGGCCCTTGAGCAGACTGACCTTTGCCGTGCGGGCCGACAACGTTCGCATGCTCCCGGCCCGCGACGATGGCATGCAGGCCGTCGGCAAGACCCTGCCAATCAGCGGCGATGACCGCGATGCGCAGTGGCAATTCATTTCGACCAACCTGGTAGGTGCTCAGGATCGACCCCCAGCGCCGCGAAGAAGCGGCAGACCAATCATAGACAGCAAGCCAGGCACCACAGGCTTCCAGGATATCGGGAGAGACGCTGACTGTATCGGGGACTTTCACCTTGAACGCGGCTTGCACCGCATGAAGGAAGCGGGCTCGATGGTCCAGCGACTGGGAATCACCGGCGATATTGTTCATCAGTTCATGCAATGTCTGCGCAATATTTTCACTCAGCGTGCGACATTTAAGCTCGGCATTGATGAGCTGCAGCGCCGCGTGCGCTTGCGCCTGTAAGGCGGCGGGATCCTTTGCCGACAACGGCAGCACTGGCAGCACTTCGACAGGCGCGCGCAGCGCCGCTGGCGCAGCCTCCTCCAGCAACACATGCGCGTAAGCTCCACCAAATCCGAAAGAGCTGACGCCCGCCCGGCGCGGGATCGGTGAGTCCACACCTTGGTTCAACCGCAGCCAGGGTCGCGCGCTATCAGGGAAATAAAACGGCGTGTCCTGGGTGCGACAGTATTCGTTAACGTCGCGCAGATTAGGGTTGCCAGGAATAATCCCATGGCGAAACCCCAACAGCACGGAGAGCACACCGGCAAGACCGGCGGCCGCCTCCAAATGCCCGATGTTGGTCTTGACCGAACCGATGGCGCAGCTGGGTTGCCACGATGCGGGCGCAAAGTCCTCGCACGCTTCATTGAAGGCCTCGCGAATCGCACTGAACTCGATCGGGTCGCCCAGCCGGGTTCCTGTGCCGTGAGCTTCGATATAGGTAATGGTCCGAGGATCAATGCCCGCCCTGCGCCAGACACGCTTGAGCAGTTTTTTCTGCACGGACGCGTTCGGTGCCGTCAGGCTGTTGGTCTGGCCACCATGCGCGGCGCCCGATCCGCGGACGACCCCGTAGATTTGGTCGCCATCAAGCTGTGCCTGTGCCAGGGGCTTGAGGAGCAAGGTTACAACCCCCTCACCCCGGGCATATCCATCGGCCGAGGCATCGAATGCCTTGCTACGCGACTCGGGGCTCAGCATGCCGGCCTTGTCAAATGAGATCGTCAACGTCGGGGTCAGCATGACGTGGACACCGGCAGCCAATGCCATGGTGCAGTCGTTTGCGCGTAACGCCTGACAGGCTGTATGCAGCGCAATCAGTGATCCTGAACAGGCCGTATCAATCGGGAAGCTGGGGCCATTGAGCCCAAGCACATAGGAGATCCGATTGGGAATAATCGATGAAGCAACCCCCGTGCTGGTGCCTGCTTCAACGGCAATACCCTGTCGATACAGCAGCTCTTCGTAATCAGATTTGCTGACGCCAATGAACACACCAGTCTCCGAACCTGCCAGGTCCGCGGGGGCGTAGCCAGCGTCTTCGATGCATAGCCACGCCGACTCCAGCGACAAGCGTTGCTGGGGGTCCATCAACTTGGCTTCGCGGGGCGAGATCCCGAAAAAACGCGCGTCAAACTTGTCGACATCTTCAATGAACCCTGCGCGATTTGCGCGGGTTTTCTCGCTCGTTTCCGGATCACCGTAAATCGCCGACCAGTCCCACCGAGACGGCGGGACTTCTGTCAACAGTTGACGGCCGTGCAGCAGGTTTTCCCAATGGTTGTCGAGGTCATTGGCACCGGGCACGCGAGCATTGATCCCGATGATCGCTATGGGTGCCTGGAGGTCATCAGGCAACTGATTCTGCGGCGCGTGAGGGGAAGCGGTCGAAACGTATGATTCACTCATCCGGCATACTCAACAATGGTTGGAAATCGAAGGAAAATTCAAACATCAGATGAGCTCAGCCCGCAGCCGAGCGAGCAGCGACGAAGCGGCGGATGGCGTCGTTTTCTCCGACGCGACAGCCTGTTGCACCGGTGCCCCCTTGGAGGCAGCCATTGCCCCAGCCAGGTGAGCAATCAGTTTTTCCGGCGTCGGGAAATGCCAAAATATCGGTGGGTCAACTTCCAGGCCGGCATAATCCGTAATCGCCGCTGCTAACTGCGCGGCGATGACCGAATCAACGCCCAACGCCCCGAAACTTTCCCTGGCGCTCACCGCATCCACAGGCAGCTCCGCCAGCTCGGCAATTTTTGCCAGCAGCCATGGCAACAGGTTCAGGTCAGCTACCGGTTCCACCACGGTATTCACGACTGCGGGTTTACTCGACACCGGCGTAACCGCGGGTGCCGGGTTGCGACGCAGCAACGGATCCAGCTCCCACTCCTCTCCGGGGAGGCTCATTTCGACATCGCCGATATCGGCCAGGTACGAGCCCAGAGAGGATTCGATATCCGCAACAGCGAAACCTTGCTGCTCCAGCGGCGTCACCCGTGTCAGTTTGAGCAGCGCCTCATCCAGCAGCAGTTCGGACCAGGTGACGATCTGGGCACGCTGCGGGTCGTGCAGAAGCGCGGTGCTGGACAATAGAAAGGCGTGAAGTCCTACTCGGCACGCCACTTCGGCGATGCGGTTGTGGCTCCATTTCTTCTGGTCCTGAACCCGCTCGAAAGGCGCCATCGACTCAAGCCGGGTAGCCTGCTCGATTGCACCTTTCAAGAGATCGGCCAACGCGGGCTGACTCAGCGTATGCCTGAGAAAGTGATCGAACTCTTCACTGTCGTGTGCCAGTTTCGCCCCCAGATGCGCCAAAAGCGTTTCCGTTGGGCCTTCGAATATCCTCATGACCCGCGCATCGCGCATCATCTGAGAAGCAATATTGTTTTCCGTGTAGCCACGCCCCCCCAGCACTTGCACCAGGCGATCCACAGCCCTGCCGAGATATTCCGGCGCGACGATCTTGGCGATATGCAGGACTTCGATGGGCACGTGGGTCCCTGCGTCTTTCCTTTCTGCAATGCCATACACCAGCGCCTTGACCTCGGCGATCTGGAACACGATTTCCTTGATCGCCAGCACCGTAGTCGGGTTATCCAGCAACCGCCCGGACGCCACCTGCCGGCTTGATGAGTAGCGATGCATCAACTGCACGCAACGCTTCATCGCACCCAGCGCCGCCACAGCAATTGGCAGCCGGGTGGCGGTCATCGAAGGTTGCGCCACCTTCATCCCTTCGCCTGGCGCGCCCAGGCGCCAACTGTTGGCAACCGGGGTATCGACCAGGGAGAAGCTGCTTTGCACCATGCCACGCATCCCCATGGTCATCGCTTCCTTGCCCATCCTCAGACCGGTCGCCCCCTGGCGTACAAGAAAACCGCTGATGCCCAGATGCTTCCCACGCTCGTCGACTTCTGCGGCAAATACGCTGATAAACGCAGCCCACGACGCATGCCCGCTGTAACACTTTTCGCCGCTCAGGTTGACCCCATGCGCCGTGACACTCGCAGTGGTGGAAACGGCCAGAGGGTTAGACCCAGCCCCCGGCTCGGTCAAAGCAAAAGCGGCCAGCCGACGTCCAGATGCAAGCTGAGGTAAGACCTCGTCCTTCAAGGTTGCATCGCCGCCCAGCAGAACCGGTAATGTTCCCAGAAAGCTGTGCACCAACACATAGTGCGCAAACGTGAGATCAATCGCCGCCATCTGCTCGATGACCCTGAGCGTGGCGACGTAACCCAGATCCTGACCGCCATAAGCCTTGGGTACCAGCGTGCCCATCAACCCGCGCTCGGCGAGGTCCATCGCCACGTACGGAGGCAACATCCGGCGACCATCGATCAACTGAATGTTCAACCGTTGGGATGCATAGTCACGCACCCATGCAACATGCTCTGAAGCCAGGGTCGCGCGCTGCTCTGCGACAGATGGGCCGACCACTGGAGCTTCACGGTCACGCTCCGCCGCCACTGGCGATTCTTTAGCGGCTATTTCAATACTGACAAGCGATCCGTCGAGATAAGCTTGTCTAGTACCCTTGCGCTGCACCTTGCCACTGGTGGTCTTGGGCAGTGATGCACGATTGATGAAGACAATGTCAGCCACCTGGATATCGTGGTCAGCCCAGATCGCCTCACGCACGATAGCCTTCAATTCGTCGACATCAATGGATTTTCTGAACACCCGATCCACTTCCTGGACGATCACCAGTCGCTCTTCACCGCCCTGCTCGATCGAAAAAGCGACGCCGTTGACCACGGCGAACGCGGCGTGGGAATTACGAACGGTCAATTCGACATCCTGAGGGTAAACATTGCGGCCACGGATGATGATCAGATCCTTCAGGCGCCCGGTGACGAAGAGTTCATCGCCTAACAACGCACCAATATCCCCCGTGCGCAAATACCGATAATCCGCTACTCCGGCCAACGGAACATGGAATGTCTTGGCGGTTTCTTCGGCGTTGCGCCAATACCCGCGAGCGATGCTTGCTCCTGCGACCCATATTTCGCCCATCACGCCGTCCGCGCAGCGTTCGAGCGTGTCGGGATTCACAATCTTGATATCCATATCACTGGCTGGACGCCCGGAACTGACCAGCTCAATACTGCTCGACGGATCAATTCCCCTGACTACCAACCGCCCCTGATCGCACGTCGCTCGATCAACATGTGCGGTGACAGGAAGCTCCCCCACACGCGAGGTGGTGCAGAGCAGTGTGGCTTCGGCCATCCCATAGGCCGGGAAAAATGTCTGCGCCGAAAAGCCCAGGGGGGCGAAGCGTTGAGTAAAGTCATGCAGCGTGGACGCATGGATTGGCTCTGCCGCGTTGAGTGCATTCTTCCAGCAGGACAGATCGATATCGACCAGTTGCTCGTCGCGGATCAACTTGGTGCACAGTCGATAGCCAAAGTCAGAAGACATCGTGGTACAGGCGCGATATCGGCTAATGGCTTGCAACCATAAGACAGGTTTGCCGCTAAAGGCCGCGGGAGACATCATGTAACACGTTGCACCGACGTACACCGTTTGAATCGCGATACCAATCAAACCCAGATCGTGGAACAACGGTAACCAGCTCACAATTACCGTGTTCTCGTCGTGCCCCATGTGCGTCGCAGTCAAGTGCGCGTTATGGAGCAAGTTCTGGTGGCTGACCATGACGCCTTTCGGGTTTTTTGTTGAGCCCGATGTGTACTGCAAAAATGCAACATCCGACGCGACCAGGGCAGGCGGCTGCCACCGAGTATCAAACGGTTCGAACTCGAGTTCCTCGAGACAAGCAAAGTTCAGTTGTTCAACGATGGGATTTTCACCCGCAGACGCCAGCAGATTGTCGCGTGTCTGGGTATTGGTCAGAATCAGGGTTGGTTCGCTATCCGCCACGATCGCCTCGAAAGTAGCCCAACTGCGCTTGTTGCGTCTGGGAGTATGAGCAGGTACGGCGATTGCGCCCGAAGTAATTGTGCCGAGGAACCCCACGACAAAATCGACCCCTTGCGGAAGCAGGATCAACACCCGTTCCTGATTAACATTCCTTCGGCCCAGTGCGGCGGCTAATCGGCAGCATCGTTGATGCAGTTGGAAATAGGTAACCGGAATGTCTTCTTGAGTGCCGTCTCGTAAATTGACAAAGGCAAGATGATCACCAGCCACATCAGCCTTATTACGAAGTTGATCGTAAACCGTTCCCACAGGCGCAGCCGCAGAAGCCTGACTCATGTTATGAATCCCTTCATTTCATTAGATATATGAATGGGGGCGCAGACAGCGCCTCCGAATTGTGACTAAACCTGCTTTTCCCAGGGAAATAAGTTTTTTGAAGTAAAGGCTTCAATATTTCCCTGAACGCGATCGCTCGCCAATAACTTTTTAAGGCTGGCGACTGCTAGTTGCTCATAAGTTACGTCGGAAAACCACATGTCGCGAAGGTAGCGCTTTGTTTCGCCAATAGTGTCCGGATGAAGCCGACTTATTCGCTTCACCAGCAAACGCAGTTCTTTTTCTGGGAACTCGCTGACCACATCGACGAGGTTCACCTTCAACGCATCCGCCGCCGAAAGAGAAAGGCCTAATAACGTCATTCTTAGTGCGGGTTGAAAACCGACGCGGCGGATTAATACCGGCATGACGTTGGAAGGTATCAAACCCCACAGTGTTTCCGGGAGCGAGAAGGTCACATGCTGTTTAGCAATCACCATATCGCTGGCAGCGACAATCCCCACGCCGCCAGCAATCACCGGCCCTTCTAGAATTGATACAACAACTTTATCGAGAGTGCTTAATCTGACCAGCAGAGCCATGTAGTCTTCCGGGAAACCGGTAAAATCGCCGCCCTGCGCCGCTTCCTTCGTGAACTCTTCGAAATCCATACCAGAGCAGAAGTCAGGTGTAGTACTTTTCAAGACGATCAACTTGATCTCGGAACGGAGGGACACCGCCTCTAGACAGCCCCTCAGCTCGTTCAAAAAGTCGCGGGTCATGGTATTGCGCTGAACGTCTAGCCCCATTTCAATCTGGGCGACGCCATCGTTGAACGTTAATCTGATGGACATAGTGCCTCCTGCGTCCAGGCATAAGCCCGGTGGCCCGGTAGCCCATTACCATCAATCCATTGAGGTTCTAACGGCAGCGAATATGATTCATCCGTTAGGAAAGCGTCAAGAACAAGCCTATTCGAAAAAAATATATGCTTATACGCAAATACCATTCGTGCATGTGGGTGCCCTCCAAGCAAAAAATCACCCGCTTATCAAGGCTAAAAATGGTTTCCATTTAAACGGCCTTCCTTGGGTAAGTCGCAGAGAGAGACAAGAACTGCCTCCACAGGTAATCAAGCACTCATGGAAAGCAGCGATCCGCAATTCAGTTGTTCAGTCCCATATCAGTGACCGGTAGATCCTTGGGTGGGGCCGTTCCATCGCCACTGCGTTGAACATGCCGGTGAGCATGCAGCCGAGCGAGCTCGACTACGTGAAGACCGAGCTAGAGCGGCGGCTATTCTTCGTCGACATCCAGTTCATCACGGTGCCGCCGCGACAAGCACTGATAACGGTTTTCATCTCACCGTGGCCGCTGCGCCAACCGGCGGTTATGTCGTGTCAGGCTCTGTGCACTGGTTTTCCGATGGGTCATCGGGCTATTCTGCTGAGCTCCCCAGTTGTCAAGGATAGACTCGATGATCACCAGCAAGCTGCCGAATGTCAGCACGACCATCTTTACCACCATGTCCCAGCTTGCCACCGAGACGGGGGCGATCAACCTGTCCCAAGGCTTTCCCGACTACGACAGCCCCCAAGGCCTGCGTGATTCGGTAGTGCATCATATCAACGCCGGCCACAACCAGTACGCGCCCATGACCGGCCTGCAGGTCCTGCGCGAGAGGGTGGCGGACAAAGTGCTGCGTTATTACGGCGCCACAGTCAATGCCGATACCGAAGTGACTATTACCCCAGGTGCTACCGAGGCAGTATTCTGCGCGGTGCACGCCGTGGTACGTGCCGGTGATGAGGTGATCGTCTTTGACCCCTGCTTCGATTGTTACGAACCTTCAGTGGAGTTGGCCGGCGGACGCTGCGTGCATGTGCAGCTCGACGCCCGCGATTTTTCCATTGACTGGCAGAAACTCACCGACGCGCTCAGCCCGCGCACGCGGATGATCATCCTTAACAGCCCGCACAACCCCAGTGGAGCACTGATCAGCGCCGCCGAGCTCGAGCAGCTGGCACAGCTGATCGAAGGTCGCGATATCTACCTGATCAGTGATGAAGTGTATGAACACCTGGTCTTCGATGGGGGCGGACATGCCAGCGTATTGGCCAACAAAGCGCTCTACTCGAAGGCATTTGTGGTCAGTTCGTTTGGCAAGACCTACCACGCCACCGGCTGGAAGACCGGTTACGTGATCGCTCCACCGGCCTTGAGCGCAGAACTGCGCAAGGTTCACCAGTTTGTCAGCTTCTGCGGCGTCACGCCATTGCAGTGGGGGCTGGCAGACTTCATGGCGACTTGTCCGGAGCATATTGAACAGTTGCCGGGCTTTTACCAGGCGAAGCGGGACCTGTTCTGCGACTTGCTGGCACCGTCGCGTTTCAGTTTCACCCCGGTGGCGGGCACATATTTCCAGCTAGTGGATTACTCGCAGATCCGCCCCGACCTCAATGATGTCGACATGGCTCTGTGGATGACCCGCGAACATGGCGTGGCGACCATCCCGATCTCAGTGTTCTACCAGACGCCGATCCCGGGCCAACGCCTGGTACGCCTGTGCTTCGCTAAACGCGAGGAGACGCTGCGGGAAGCGGCGAAGAAACTATGCGTGATTTGATACATAGGCGAGCCTGAACTTGGTGTAGAGCACCTAGCCTGACATGAACGCATAGCCGTTTCGACCACTTTTAGGTCTGCAGGAGCAGGACCGTAGCGCAGACCGATTTCCTGCCGGAAATATTCATGACCGGCTTTTCCAATGGACTCGGCACCTGTGCGAGTCTAGGAAAGCTGAGAGCGTAGGGCCCCCACCGCTGGCACGCCCTGTCGTATTGGCCACACGATGAGCTTGCAACGAGCCTTCGCAGTTATCACCTCACATACTTACGCCCAGAAGCGAAGCTATCTCTATGGGATGGAGAATAGCCCGCTCCACAAATTGAAGCCGGAGGTTCGGGCTCCGACCGGAGTATTGAGACCCAGTTTCAATGCTGTACAACTGCTTCTTAGGCGTTTTCCGTGGCCAGTCGCCTGGCATTACGCTCCAACTGCCGATGGACACGCGGATCGATGCCCCTGGCGACCAGCGCCCGAGCAACATCGCGCAGAGCGCGAGCACCTCGTAAGCTAATTTCAGGACAGGTACCGAGAGAAATACGGGGTTGCTTATCCGCCCAGGAAAAGCGGAAGTGCCAGCACTTGGCGCCTTTCGTATTCACGAAAAGAGCGAGGCCGTTGTAGTCAGGGAGGGTGTAGTCCTTGGCACGAGGTTTGGCGTGTCGGACCGCGGTATCGGTGAGAGCCATCGTACAATCTCCGTCTCGTTTGAATAGAGGAGATTTGTACGGTTTCCAGAGAGGCGAGCTCCACGAAAAAGTGATCTGTACTAAACGAGAGTACTAAAAAAACGTAGATGGTAGTGCTTTCGAGTAGAACTTACTGGAACGAAAAAAGAGGCCGAAGCCTCTTTTTTCAGTTTCTGCAGACTTCAATATAAGCCTGTAGAAAAATAATTGGAGCGGGAAACGAGACTCGAACTCGCGACCCCGACCTTGGCAAGGTCGTGCTCTACCAACTGAGCTATTCCCGCGTCTTGGTGTGGCGCATTCTATAGATTCAGATTACGCCGTCAACCCTTTGATTCAAAAAAGTTTTATTTCGGCTCTACATCCGTCCGCAGATGCGGCCAGGCGGCGCGCAAGTACTGGACCATTGACCACAACGTCAGCCCAGCGGAAACCAGCAGCAGCGCATAGCCCAACAGCACCCAGAAGCTGAAATCCGACGGGTTGGCCAGCAGGATCACCAGCGCGAGCATCTGCGCCGCGGTTTTCCATTTGCCGAGGTTCGACACGGCAACCTGGGCACGAGCGCCCAGCTCGGCCATCCATTCACGGAGCGCCGAGACGACGATTTCGCGACCAATGATCACCGCCGCCGGCAAGGTCAGCCAGAGGTTGCCATGTTCCTGCACCAGCAGCACCAGGGCCACCGCGACCATCAGCTTGTCGGCCACCGGGTCGAGAAAGGCACCGAACGGCGTGCTCTGCTCCAGGCGTCGGGCCAGGTAACCGTCCAGCCAGTCCGTCGCGGCGGCGAAGGCGAAGACCGAGGCGGAGGCCACGTAGCTCCAGTGGTACGGCAAATAGAACAGCAATATGAAGATCGGGATGAGCAGGACGCGTAGAACGGTAATCAGGTTTGGGATATTCATCGGCACAACTGGCTACGAGGTTGACGGGCATTCTACTCGCTATGCAGGTTTGCATAAATCGACTCTGCGAGCTTTTTACTGATACCGGGTGCTTTGGCTATCTCCTCGATGCTGGCACGAGACAGTTCCTGCAATCCACCAAAATGTTTCAACAAGTCGCGGCGTCGCGTCGGGCCGACGCCTGCTACACCTTCCAGTGTAGACGTGCGGCGCGTCTTGCCACGGCGGGCACGGTGTCCGGTGATGGCGAAACGGTGGGCTTCGTCGCGAATCTGTTGGATCAGGTGCAGCGCTGGCGAATCGCCCTTGAGGGTGAATTCATGGGCGGCATCGTTCAGGTACAAGGTCTCGAAACCGGCCTTGCGCGTCGCGCCCTTGGCCACGCCCAGCAGGATCAGGTCGGGAACCATCAACTCATTGAGCACATCGCGGGCCATGGACAACTGGCCTTTGCCGCCGTCCACCAGGAGGATGTCCGGCAACTTGCCCTCCCCGTCCTTCAGCTTGCCGAAGCGCCGCATCAACGCCTGATGCATCGCCGCATAGTCATCGCCCGGCGTGACGCCTTCGATGTTGTAACGGCGGTAGTCGGACTTGATCGGGCCTTCCGGACCGAACACCACGCAGGACGCCACGGTCGCCTCGCCGCTGGAATGGCTGATGTCATAGCACTCCAGTCGTTGCGGCGGCTCATCCAGATTGAGGACATCGGCCAGGGCATCGAACCGCGCCGCCACGTGCTGACGATTGGCCAGGCGCGCGCCCAGGGCCTGTTCGGCGTTGGTCACGGCCAACTGCTGCCAACGGGCACGGGTGCCGCGAACGCGGTGGCTGATGGTCAGTTCACGACCGCGGAGCTTGTCGATGGCTTCGATCAGGGCCGGGAAGTCTTCATGGACCACGTTGACGATCAACTCGGCCGGCAAGTCCCGTTCCGGACTGCTGATGTAGTACTGGCCCAGAAACGCCGCCATGACCTCGGCCACGTCTTCCTCGATGCCCACTTGGGGAAAGAAGTTCTTGCTGCCCAGCACCCGACCGCCGCGCACGCTGATCAAATGCACGCAGGCGCCGCCCGGGTTGATGAACGCCGCGACCACATCGACATCGCCACTGCCGCCTTCCATGCTTTGCTGGTCTTGCACGCGGCGCAGCAGGCCGATCTGGTCGCGCAACTCGGCGGCTCGTTCGAATTCAAGGTTGACCGCCGCGTCTTCCATCGCCGCTGACAGCTCGTCGGTCAACGCGTTGCTGCGACCTTCCAGGAACATCACCGAGTGACGCACGTCCTCGGCGTAGACCTGGGGCTCGACAAACCCCACGCAAGGCGCCTTGCAGCGTTTGATCTGGTACTGCAGGCAGGGCCGGGTGCGGTTCTTGTAGTAGCTGTCTTCACATTGGCGAACGAAGAAGGTCTTCTGCAGCAGGCTGAGGCTTTCACGAATCGCCCCGGCGCTGGGATAAGGGCCGAAATACCTGCCCTTGGCCTTCTTGGCTCCCCGATGAATGCTCAAGCGGGGAAACGCCCCGTCGGACAGAAACACGTAGGGGTAGGATTTGTCGTCGCGCAGCAGGATGTTGTACGGCGGGCGCCACTCCTTGATCAGCGTCTGCTCGAGCAGCAGGGCCTCGGTTTCATTGGCGGTGATCGTGGTTTCGATTTGCGCGATGCGCCCCACCAGGGCAGAGGTCTTCGGGGCCAGGCCGGTCTTGCGAAAGTAGCTGGCCAGGCGCTTCTTGAGGTTCTTGGCCTTGCCGACATAAAGCAGGCGCGCCTCGCTGTCGAACATGCGGTACACGCCGGGGCGACCGCTGCAGGTGGAGAGGAACGCGCTGGGATCAAACAATTCAGTCATTTTCAGGCGCTGGCATCGACCATGCCGTGGCGCACCGCCAACAGTGTCAATTCGACGTCACTGCTGATCGAAAGCTTCTCGAAGATACGGTAACGGTAGGTGTTGACGGTCTTGGGGGACAGGCACAGCTTGTCGGAGATGATCTGTACCTTCTGGCAACCGACAATCATCAGGGCAATCTGGATTTCCCGTTCCGACAGCGCATCGAAAGGCGAATCGTTGGTCGGCTGGAATGATTTGATCGCCAACTGCTGGGCGATCTGCGGGCTGATGTAGCGTTGCCCGGCAAAAACCAGACGAATGGCCTGGACCATTTCGTTCAAGCCAGCGCCCTTGGTGAGGTAGCCCGCCGCGCCCGCTTGCAACAGCCGGGTGGGGAATGGGTCCTCTTCACAGACGGTTACCGCGACCACCTTGATGTCCGGATGACTGCGCAGCAGCTTGCGCGTCGCTTCAAGGCCGCCGATGCCAGGCATCTTGACGTCCATCAACACCACGTCGGGTTTCAATTCACGCGCCTTGATCAGCGCCTCTTCACCGGATTCAGCCTGACCAACTACCTGCAGGTCGTCGATGTCAGCCAGCATTCGTGTAATGCCCGTACGGACGAGATCATGGTCATCGACCACTAACACCCTAATCAAGCAGACACCTCACGATTTGGTCTTATTTGGGTTGCACAACACCTTAGCAAAAAAGCATCCCGCAGACCTAGCGCAAAGGGACAGATAAAAGTTACAGCACATCTTTATCGGCGCGACATCCGAGGCGTCAAGCACCGGCGTCTCGCTGCATCCTCAGGAAACACTCGTCCTCGCCCACGACACGCAGGCCCATGCGTTCGTACAACGCCCTGGCGGGATTGTCCTTGAACACCGTCAGGCGCAGCGCCGGGCGACGTTCCAGCGCCACCAGGTCCCAAACCTGTCCGATCGTCCAGGTACCGGCGCCCTGCCCGCGGAACGCCTCGTTTATCTGCAACTCACGGATATACAACGCCCGGGCATCACGGCTGAGGCTGACAAAGCCCAGCGCCTGGCCTTCACGACTGATTATCCAGTTCTGGCGAATGATCCAGGCCAGGTCGAACGCTTCGTCCTGCCAGAGCAAATCATGCCTGAGGTAATAGGCAAGCATGTTGTCGCAGGTCAGTTGCCGGGCGAAGTCGATATCCCCGTTCGTTGCAGCACGCCACTCGAAACTCATGAAGACCTCATTGAAGCACTGTCACCGGCACGACTTGCCCGGCCCAGCCGTTGACGTCGCGGCGGGCAATCACCAACAGTTCGCCCGTCCCCGGCGCCTCCGCGAGCAGCGAACTGTCCGGGCCCCAGATGGCACTGCGGCCAGCCGACTCCCAGCCTCCGGTAGCGCCGCCATGATTAGCCATCAGCACGGTCATGGCATGCTGCCGGGCATAACCTTGCAACAACGCCGTATCGGGCACGTAGCCACCCTCGGTGATCAACACCCCTGCTGCATAGAGCGTAGCGCCCTGCCCGGCTGCCGCAGCAGCATGCCTGGCGTGGGAAAAATCGGCACACACCGCCAGGGCGATGCGATCCTGCCCCACTGTCAGCATCGAGCCACCATGGCCCGGGGCAAAGGCGACTTCTTCCCCTGGGTGCAGATGCTGCTTGCTATACACCCCGAGGGAGCCGTCAGCACCGAGGACCAACGCGCCGATCACCACCGGAGCGTCGGCCGACAACCGAATGGGCATACCCACCACGGCCGTCATGCCGAGCGCTTGCGCCAGGTCACGCAGCGGTTGCAGCACGGCGTCCTCCGGCAGGATCGCCAGATCCGCCGCCAGGCTGCGTTCGTAGCCGGTGAGCGACAGTTCAGGGAATACCAGCAACTGCACCCCCTGCTTAGCGGCAGCCTGCATGAAACGCTGATGACACGCGAGGTTGGCGCGAAGGTCTCCGGCGACGGAAATCGACTGGGCGGCGGCGAAGACTGGAGCGGTCATGGATCATCCCTGGGAGACGGTGCAAACCTGAAGTTTGTCATAAAGCCCAGCGGACTCAAGCCAGGGCGAACAATTGCATGCCCCCGATAGAATTTTCTGATTGAACCGCCGCCCTGCCCTCTAGTAAGCTCAGGGCCATTCATCGGAGACAGACCATGTTCAACGCCCTCTCACCGCTTGACACCACCAGCGCCCCGCGCTCGGTTGCGGCTGCCCGGGCGAACAGTGTTCAAACTCCGGTCAGCTTTTATTTTGGGTATTGGTTTAGCCACTGGCGCGCCTGATACCCAACCGGCGCCCACTTTAAAACGGGTCGCCTTCCAGAGTTTTCCAAACCCCCGGTCGGCCTCCCGACCGGGGGTTTTGTTTTTCCAGCCCCACACATTTGCAGCACCAGACAACTTGAGGATTGAGCCATGAACTACGCCACTTATTACCGTTACGACAGTTTTTCCGCCTGGCGATTTACCAGCCACCGCTCGGGACAGCCTGCCGCCTCCGATCGGTCACCTACCGGTGGCAAGCCTCAATTGCGGGCCCATACGGCCAATTGTCGAACACCCCACTAGGACCGGCGCGGGAAAGAACCCGCTGCCCGTCCAGGAAGCCAGATCATGAATTCGTCCGTCTCTGCTTTGCCGCTGTCCACGCTCAACCCTGCCAACGAAGCCCTGACCCTGCGTCTGCCGAGCTCGTTGCAACTCAAGCATCAATTGCCGCTCAGCACCGCGTTGAGCCACCAAGTGAGCGCCCATCGCCAGGCCATCCGCGCGATCCTCAACGGCGAAGATGCCCGCCTGCTGGTCATCGTCGGCCCCTGCTCGATCCATGACCCCGAATCCGCCCTCGAATACGCCGCCAACCTGGCCCGCGTGGCCCACGAAGTGAGCGACAGCATGCTGTTGGTCATGCGCGCCTACGTGGAAAAGCCCCGCACGACTGTGGGTTGGAAAGGCCTGGCCTACGATCCCGGCCTGGATGGTAGCGACGACATGGCCACCGGCTTGACCTTGTCCCGGGAGTTGATGCGCGAAATGCTGCAACTGGGCCTGCCCGTCGCCACCGAACTGCTGCAACCCATGGCCGCCAGTTACTTCGATGACCTGCTCAGTTGGGTCGCCATTGGCGCTCGTACCACCGAATCGCAGATCCACCGGGAGATGGCCAGCGGGCTGGGCATGCCGGTGGGGTTCAAGAACGGCACGGACGGCGGGGTCGGCATCGCCTGCGACGCCATGCGCTCCGCCGCCCACCCCCATCGGCATTTCGGCGTCGACAGCCAGGGGCATCCAGCGATCATCCAGACCCCAGGCAACCCCGACACCCACCTGGTGCTGCGCGGCGGCCATCGCGGACCGAACTATGACCGCCAGAGCGTCACGCAGATACACAGCGACCTGACCCGCCTCAAGATACCGGCGCGGATCTTGGTGGACTGCAGCCACGCCAACAGCGGCAAGGACCCGCTGCGTCAGCCGCAGGTGTTCGATGACGTGCTGGAACAACGGCTGCAAGGGAACCGCTCCCTGATCGGCATGATGCTCGAAAGCCACCTGTTCGAAGGCTGCCAGCCGCTGGGCCCGTCGATGCGCTACGGCGTCTCGGTCACCGATGGTTGCCTGGGCTGGGAGTCCACCGAGCAGTTGTTGCGCGAAGCTCATCGCCGGTTGCAATTGCCAGCCTGAGGCCCCGAACCCACCGCCCCGTGGAACCAGGGGCAGGTGGAGCTCTTTGTGGGAGCGAGCTTGCTCGCGATGGCGTCAGTTCAGCCAGCCTTGGTATTGCCTGACACACGGTCATCGCGAGCAAGCTCGCTCCCACAAGGATTGCGCGGGACTAGCCTCAGCCCGACGTGCTGGAACGCACCCGGACCGTCACCCACTCGGAGCGCTGGCTGACGTCATCCAGGCGCTCGACCTGATAGAACACGCTCACCGACCTGTCGCGCTGATCCTGCCAGTAACTTGCCGGGATCACGAACATGAGCGGTTTACCTGCCGTGGCCTCGGTGATTTCGCGCTCAAGCACATAAGCGGAGTTGCCATTGCACTGCAACCAGACCAGCTCGCCCGCTTCAAGCCCGGGATCATCGATGACAATCGTCACCCCCTCTTGCAGGTCATCGACCTCCAGCCAGCCGTCGTTCATCTCCCGAATCTGAAGGGCCTTCAACGCAGGGCGCTGCAGCGGACCGATGTGCAACGACAAGGGCTCAGCCCGACGCACCGAGTGTCCACGCCTGACAACATAGGTCAGGGCCAGGTCGTGTCCGGAATGGGGCGCGATCAGCGAATGATCGATCCAGAGCGATACCTCACGACCCACCGCATGGGCTTCTATGTCCAGCACATCGCGCCACAGCGCTTTGAAATCCTTGCTGGCCGTCAGGATCAACCGATCGCCGACCGCCATCCTGGCGTAGGGCCGAATGCTCACCCATGTGCCTTCAGGCACCCGACTCGGATCGAGGCTGCCCCTCACCGCATCGTTGGCAATGGCAGGCAGCAGTTGCGGCGATGCATCGCCGATCTCCAGTTGCAGGTGTGCCGAAAACAGTGTGGCCGGCAACCGCTTGCCCGTCACCTGGTAGGAGATCTCCAGCGAGCCGCCGTCCAACTCGGCGATATGCGGTTCGCGCACGACGAACACGACGTCCCGCCCCACTTGCCGTTCCGTGACGAACCCGGCCACTTCATGCCGGTAGGGTTCGCCATCGTTGTTGAGGCCGTGCCAACGCAGCAACACCTCATCCCCGCAGGTCATCATGGGATAAGGCTTGACGGTCACCACGGCGTTGCGCCAGGCGGGGTTGATCACCCCGTCCCTGGCCTCTGCCAGGACCGGTGGCGGCAGCCTTGTTGCTGGGGTCGAACGGGATCGTTGAAGCGATGGATAGGTGATCATGTACAGGCTCCAGTCCTTGGATGAAGGCACCGTTTGAATAACGGCGCCCGGCGGAGCCATTAAAACCCGCTCGCGCCAAACCCACAGCCAGACAAGACGACAGCGCGAGTGGTCCTTGGCGCTCGAACCTGTAGCTGCAAACGACAGCGGTTATAGGAGACCTCCTACACCCTCAAGTACCGCTGGGTTACTTCCCACTCTTCCCACTTTTTTTATTCCGGTTTCCCTGGATCAGGGCGGTTTCTTCCTACACCGCACAGGATGAGCCTGCATTAGAGTGAAGTCGCAAATTCAAGGTGAACCTCCTCGAAAAAGGTACGAACATGCAACGGAATGCAACCACTCAATTTCCCATCCTGCTGGTCCATGGGTTGTTCGGGTTTGACAAGATCGGCGGCTTCGAACTTTTCCATGGCATCAAACAGGCCCTACGCGCAGGCGGTGCCCGGGTGTTCATCCCGCACTTGTCGGCCACCCATTCCAACGAAGCCAGGGGCGAACAACTGCTGGTTCAGATCGATCGGGTTCTGGCCGGGACCGGCGCCACCCGGGTCAACCTGATCGGCCACAGCCAGGGTGCGCTGGCCGCCCGGTATGCCGCCGCCCTGGCACCCGACAGGGTGGCTTCGGTCACCTCGGTCAGCGGCCCCAACCATGGCTCCGAACTGGCCGACTTCCTGCGCAAGGCCCTCACGCCCGGACGGCTGCCAGGGCACGTGGCAAGGGGCGTCGCCACGCTCTTCGCCGATTTCATCTCGCTGCTGGACGGCCAGGCGCAGCTATCGCCGGCCGCTGTCGCCGCGCTGCCGGCGCTGACCACCGAGGGCGTGGGCGCCTTTAATGACAAGTACCCCCAGGGCCTGCCGAAGCACTGGGGCGGGAACGGTCCGGAACGGGTCAACGGCGTGCGCTACTACTCATGGAGCGGCACGTTGCCAGAGGCGACGGACAAAGAACGGGAGCCTTTGCAGGTTTTCTGCCGCGCCTTTTCCGAATACTTCATCACCGAAGCCGAGCAGAACGACGGCCTGGTCGGGCGCTTCAGTTCGCACTTGGGCAAGGTCATTCGCTCCGACTACCCCATGGACCACCTGGAGGCGATCAGCCCGGGAGGCGGCAAGGCCTGCAAGGGAACAGCCCCCGCAGAGCTTTACCTGCGCCACGCCGAGCGCCTGCGCAAAGCCGGCCTTTGATCGCCAGGCCCAAGGTTTTGACGCAATTTTGACAACACCCCGCCAATGAATCCGGTAGGCTCCACACCTTTAAATACATCGAAAGGAATTTGCCCCATGGCCAAAGCCACTGCCCGCCACATTCTGGTTTCCACCGAAGACAAGTGCAACGAACTCAAGGCCCAGATCGAAGCCGGTGCCGACTTCGCCGAAGTGGCCAAGGCCAACTCTTCCTGCCCGTCCAGCCGTCAGGGCGGCGACCTGGGTTCGTTCGGCCCGGGCCAGATGGTCAAGGAGTTCGACACCGTGGTGTTCAGCGCACCGATCAACACCGTCCAAGGCCCGGTCAAGACCCAGTTCGGCTACCACCTGCTGGAAGTCACCAGCCGCCAGGACTGATCCCGGTTTATCGGCATAGCGGCCCGCCCTTCGGTGGGCCGTTGTGTTTGGGTCTCGCGGGACTGGCGATTCAGGCGCCGCTCGCGTACAAATCGTGTCATCGATCACCCGGCTCTAAGGCTGACAATGCGACTGGCGTTCCCTTCACTGCTATTGATTGCCGTGGTCCTGCTGACAGGCGCCGCCGGCGTCGATGCAGCACCGCAACATGCCCTGACCGTCTATGGCGAACCCGCCAAATATGCCGAAGGCTTCGGCCACTTCGCCTACGCCAACCCCCAGGCCCCAAAAGGTGGGACCATGCGCCGCTCGGCCGTGGAGATTGGCCACTTCGACCACATCCTGCCCTACATCGACAAAGGCATCGGCGTCAGCCAGATCGACGGGATGCTCTACTCGCCCCTGGCCCAGCGCTCGCTGGATGAACCCTATACCGTCTATGGCCTGGTGGCGCAGAAGATGGAACGTGCCGACGATGGCCTGTCCCTGCGCTTCTACCTCAACCCCAAAGCCCGCTTCGCCGATGGCAAGCCCATCACCGCCCAGGACGTGCGCTACAGCTTCGAGCTGTTGATGACCCAAGGCAGCCTTCGCTATCGCACCCAGTTCGCGGCGGTCAAGGACGTCGTGGTTGAGGACGAGCGCACCGTGCGCTTCAACTTCAAGAACAACGAAAGCCGCACCCTGCCCCTGGACATCGCCACCCTGCCGGTCTTACCCGAACATTGGTGGAAGACCCGCGACTTCGCCAACGGCGGCGGCTACGAGGCGCCACTGGGCAGTGGCCCCTACCGGGTGAGCAAGGTCGATTCCGGGCGCAGCATCACGTTCGAGCGCAATGCCGATTGGTGGGGCAAGGATTTGCCGGTCAGTCGTGGGCTCTACAATTTCGACCATTTCAGCATCGAGTATTTTGGCGACACTGACGTCGCCCGCCAGGTGCTGCGCGGCGGTGCCTATGACTACAATCGCGAATTCTCCGCCACCGGCTATGCCATCGGCTACGACGGCCCGGCCCTGCAGGACGGCCGCCTGCAAAAGGCCCACCTGGCCAAAGAGGCACCCCAGACCGCCCAGGGCTTTGTCTTCAACCTGCAAAAACCGCAGTTCCAGGACCGCCGCGTGCGCCAGGCCCTGGCCATGCTCTGGGATTTCGAATGGAGCAACCGCCAGATGATGCGCAACGTCTATGTGCGTCAGCAGAGTTATTTCTCCAACACTGACCTCGCCGCCCGAAAACTGCCCGACGCCGGCGAGCTGGCGATTCTGGAGCCGTTGCGCGGGCAGATTCCCGACGAAGTCTTCACCCAGGTCTTCCAGGCCCCGAAAACCGATGGCAGCGGCGTGATCCGCGACAAACAATTGCAAGCCCTGGCCTTGTTGGAACAGGCCGGCTGGAAACCCGACGGCGACCGCCTGGTGAATGCCGAGGGCGAACCGCTGAGCTTTACCTTCCTGAACAGCCAGAACGGTATCGACCGCCTGCTGCTGCCCTACAAACGTACCCTGGCGCAAATCGGCATCAACATGAGCATTCGCCGCATCGACGCCTCCCAGTACGTCAATCGCCTGATGAGTCGCGACTACGACATGATCATCACCGGCTACCCCGTCAGCACCTCGCCGGGCATGGAACTCTACAACTACTTCGGTTCGGCGGCCGCCAACGATCCGGGGGCCAACAACTACATGGCCTTGAAGGACCCGGCGGTGGACGCGCTGATCGACGGCCTGGTCAAGGCCAGCACCCAAGCCGACATGCTGCGCCATGCCCACGCCCTGGACCGGGTGCTGCAATGGAATTACTACTGGATCCCCAACTATTACCCGCCGGGCAGCTCGACCGTGTGGTGGAACCGCTTCGGCATGCCCAAGGTTCAGGCCAGCAATGACGAAGCCATCGAAAGCTGGTGGGAAGTGAGCACCACACCGTTGACCAACGAGCAGATGCGCGCCGAACGCATCAGGCGCGGCACACCCGGAGGGCCGCATTGATGTGGGCTTATATCGCGCGGCGCCTGCTGCTGATCATTCCCACGCTGGTGATTATCCTGCTGGTGAACTTCGTCATCGTGCAGGCCGCACCCGGCGGGCCGGTGGAACAGGCCATCGCCCACCTGCAAGGCATCGGCGGCACCAACGTCGGTGGTTCGGGCAGTGAGATGAGCGGTCGTTCCCGCGCCAGTCGCGGCCTGGACCCGCAACTGATCAAGGACATCGAGAAACAATACGGCTTCGATAAACCGGCCCACGAGCGCCTGTGGCTGATGCTCAGCAGCTATGCGCGCCTCGACTTCGGCAAGAGCTTCTTCCGCGGCGCCACGGTCACCGACCTGATCCTGGAAAAGATGCCGGTGACCATCTCCCTCGGGCTCTGGGCGACCTTGATCACCTACCTGGTGTCGATTCCCCTGGGCATTCGCAAGGCCGTGCGCCACGGTTCGGCATTCGACGTGTGGAGCAGCACCGCGATCATCATTGGCTACGCCATGCCGGCATTCCTCTTCGCGATGTTCCTGATCGTGGTGTTCGCCGGCGGCACCTCGCTGAACTGGTTTCCGGTGCGCGGGCTGGTGTCGGACAACTTCGAGTCGCTGTCGACGCTGGGCAAGATCGCCGATTATTTCTGGCACCTGGTGCTGCCGGTCACCTCGCTGGTGATCGGCGGTTTCGCCACCCTGACGATCCTGACCAAGAACTCGTTCCTCAATGAAATCACCCGCCAGTATGTGGTCACGGCGCGGGCCAAGGGCATGAGCGAACGGCGGGTGCTCTACGGTCACGTGTTCCGCAATGCGATGCTGCTGGTGGTCTCCGGTATTCCCCAGGCGTTCATCAGCGTGTTCTTTGCCGGCTCCTTGCTGATCGAGGTGATCTTTTCCCTCGACGGGCTGGGCCGCATGAGCTACGAGGCCGCGGTGTCCCGGGATTATCCGGTGGTGTTCGGCTCGCTGTTCATCTTCACGCTGTTCGGCCTGCTGATCAAACTCGTCGGCGACCTCTGCTACACCCTGGTGGACCCGCGCATCGACTTCGCCGCGAGGAACGCCTGATGTTCAAGCTTTCCCCCTTGGGCCGCCGACGCTTCGAGCGTTTCAGGAAAAACCGCCGGGGCTGGTGGTCGTTGTGGCTGTTCATCGGCCTGTTCATCCTGAGCCTGGGCGGCGAGTTGATCGCCAATGACAAGCCGCTGGTGGTGAGCTACCAGGGCTCGCTGTATTTCCCGGTATTCAAGCGCCACACCGAGCAGGAATTTGGTGGGCAACTGCCGTTCCAGGCCGACTACCGCAGCAGCTACGTGCAGAACCTGATCCACAAGGACGGCGGCTGGCTGTGGTTTCCACCGATCCCGTTCAGCGACGACACCCCCAACTATGACCTCAACCAGCCGGCCCCGAGCCCTCCCTCGACGGTGAACTGGCTGGGCACCGATGACCAGTCCCGGGACGTGCTGGCCCGGGTGATCTTCGGCGCGCGGGTGTCGATCCTGTTCGCCCTGGCCCTGACCGCCATCAGTGCGCTGATCGGCATCGCCGCCGGTGCGTTGCAGGGGTATTACGGCGGCTGGGTGGATCTGCTCGGGCAACGCCTGCTGGAAGTCTGGTCCGGGCTGCCGGTGCTCTACCTGTTGATCATCCTGTCCGGCTTCGTCGAGCCGAATTTCTGGTGGCTGCTGGGGATCATGGCGCTGTTTTCCTGGCTGGCCCTGGTGGACGTGGTCCGCGCCGAGTTCCTGCGCGGGCGCAACCTGGAGTACGTCAAGGCGGCCAGGGCCCTGGGGCTCAGTGATCGCAAGGTGATCGTGCGGCATATCCTGCCCAACGCGATGAACGCCACCCTGAGCTACCTGCCCTTCATCCTCACCGGGGCGATCTCCACCCTCACCGCCCTGGATTTCCTCGGTTTCGGCATGCCGGCCGGTAGCGCCTCCCTGGGCGAGTTGATCGCCCAGGGCAAACAGAACCTGCAAGCGCCATGGCTGGGGCTGACGGCGTTCTTCACGCTGGCCCTGATTCTTTCCCTGCTGGTGTTTATCGGCGAAGCGTTGCGAGACGCGTTCGACCCACGCTCTTGAAAACAACCATGAAGCGGAATCTTGAGATGAGCGACAACCTGATCGAAATCCGCGACCTGAGCGTGGCCTTCAACGACCAGACGGTGGTGCGCAACCTGTGCCTGGACATCCGCCCCGGCGAATGCCTGGCCTTGGTGGGCGAGTCGGGTTCCGGCAAGTCGGTGACGGCCCATTCGATCCTGCAATTGCTGCCCGAAACCGGCACCCGCACCACCGGCAGCATTCGCTATCGCGGCCAGGAACTGCTGGGCGCCGACGCCAAGACCCTGCGGGAGTTGCGCGGCAACCGCATCGCCATGATCTTCCAGGAGCCGATGACCTCGCTGAATCCGCTGCACAGCGTCGAGAAGCAGATCGGTGAAACCCTGATGCTGCACCGGGGCCTGGGCGGCAAGGCGGCGCGCCAGCGCATTCTGGAGCTGCTGGCCTTGGTGGGCATTCAGAAACCCGCCGAGCGGCTCAAGGCCTACCCCCATCAACTGTCCGGCGGCCAGCGGCAACGGGTGATGATCGCCATGGCCCTGGCCTGCGAGCCGGAGCTGTTGATCGCCGACGAGCCGACCACCGCGCTGGACGTGACCGTGCAACGCAAGATCCTGCTGTTGCTCAAGTCCTTGCAGCAACGGCTCGGCATGTCTTTGTTGCTGATCAGTCACGACCTGAACCTGGTGCGCAGCATCGCCCAACGGGTGTGTGTGATGAAGGCCGGGGAAATCGTCGAGCAGGCGCCATGCGAAACCCTGTTCAGCGCACCGAAACATCCCTACAGCTGCGTGCTGCTGCACGCCGAACCGGAAGGCGAGGCCCTGCCCCGGGACGAGCGCGAAGACGTGTTGCAGGTGCGGGACCTGCGCGTGAGCTTTGCCCTGGGCGGCGGGTTGTTCCGGCGCAAGGAATATTTGCGCGCCGTGGACGGTATCAGCCTGAGTGTCCAGCGCGGCAAGACCCTGGGCATCGTCGGCGAATCCGGTTCCGGCAAGTCCACCCTCGGCCAGGCGATTCTGCGGCTGATCGAATCCGAAGGCAGCATCCACTTCCAGGGCCAGGCCCTCGAACAGTTATCCCACAAGGCATTGCGGCCATGGCGCAGGAAGATGCAGGTGGTGTTCCAGGACCCGTTCGGCAGCCTCAGCCCGCGAATGTCGGTGCAGCAGATCATCAGCGAAGGCCTCGAAGTCCACAGCCCGTCCAGCCCCGAGGAATGTGAAGCACGGGTGATCCAGGCGCTCGTGGAGGTCGGTCTCGATCCGCAGAGCCGCCACCGCTACCCCCATGAGTTTTCCGGCGGCCAGCGCCAACGCATCGCCATCGCCCGGGCCTTGGTGCTCAAGCCGGCCCTGATCCTGTTGGACGAACCGACCTCGGCCCTGGACCGTACCGTGCAGAAACAAGTGGTCGCACTGCTGCGCCAGCTCCAGGAAAAGCACGGCCTGACCTACCTGTTCATCAGCCACGACCTGGCGGTGGTCCGCGCCCTGGCCCACGACATGATCGTGATCAAGGATGGCAAGGTGGTCGAGCAAGGCGCCAGTCACGACGTATTCGATTCACCCCAGCATCCCTATACCAAAGAGCTGTTGGCGGCGGCACTTCCCAGGTAAAGGCCGCCGCGACTCCAGCGCTCAACTGTCGCGGCGCTGATCCAGCGCTTGGGCAAATTCGCCAATGGCCTCCACGACCTGCTGCGCCCCTCGGTGGATGTCGAGGATAACGGTGCCCGCCTGGTTCGCCAGCTTCACGCCCTGCTCCGCCTTGAGGGTGCTGGACTGCATGCTGGTCACCGCTTGCCTGGCGAGGTCGCGGTTCTTGCCGACGACTTCGGTGATGGCCACCGTGGCCTGGCTCGTGCGCCGTGCCAGGTTGCGCACTTCATCGGCGACCACGGCGAACCCCCGCCCCTGTTCCCCGGCGCGCGCCGCTTCGATGGCCGCATTGAGCGCGAGCAGGTTGGTCTGTTCGGCGATCCCCCGGATGGCATCGACGATGCTGCCGATTTCCTCGGACTGGGCGCTCAGCGCACTGATTCCCGTGGCCACCCGCTGGAGTTCATCGGCGATGCTTTGCACCACGGTGACCGTTTCCTGGACAACCGCCGTGCCAAGCCGGGTGTGCTCGTCGGTCTGCCGGGACGTCTCGAAGGCCAGCCGCGCCGCGTTGGATTCGCTCTGGCGCTGCTCGACCTCGCGGGTGTGATCGGTGGCGAACTTGACCACCCCATACAATCTTCCCTGGGCGTCGTAGAGCGGGTTGTAGGTTGCCTGCAACCAGACCGTGACGCCTTGCTTGTCGATGCGCTGGAACAGGCCGGTCACATACTCCCCCCGATTCAATCCAGCCCAGAACCCGCGATACGCGTCGCTCTGGACCTCACTGGGCTTGCAGAACAGGCGATGGTGCTGACCGCGAACCTCCTCCAGGCGATAGCCCATCACCTTGAGGAAATTCGCATTGGCATTCACCACCTGACCATTGAGGTCGAACTCGATGACCGCCATGGAGCGGTCGATCGCGTGCCTGAAGCTGGACTCGGTCTGGCTCAGAAGGATTCGCTCACTGATGTCTCGGGCCACTTCAATGACCCGTTGCAGCTTTCCCTCCTGGTCCAGCACCGGGATGTAATGGGCTTCCACCCACAACCCATGCCCGTCCCGGGCCAGGTGCAAGAACTGCGCATCGACACTCAGGCCTTGCCCCACCTGTTGCCACACAGCGGCATATTCCCGACTGCGCGCGTAGGCAGGCTCGCAGAACATCTGGTGATGCTTGCCCTGAATGTCCTCGAGGGAATAGCCCAGCGTCTTCAAGAACAACGCATTGGCGCCGAGCACCTGCCCCGTCGGATCGAGTTCGATAATCGCCATTGCCTGATGGAAAGCGGCTCGCTCGGTCTCGAGAATAGCCCGCCTGGCCTGGATCGGGTGCAAGGTTTCCTGATGCTTGCGGGTGCGAATGAACATGGATACCACTCCGGAAACGTAAGTGCTTGGCCGTAGCCAACTGAAGGCACGGTGCCCTGTTTGCTAGAGAGGAACCATTAAGCCACTATCTTTCCATAAATTGTACAATTTTATTTATTTGTACAAGAAATTGTGAAACCGGAATATTCATCCAACGGCTTAATGCCAACCGATTTTCCAGCGCTTGTCATCGCGCAACTCTGACCAGTCGAACAGCTCCACGCGCCCGCTGTGCACCGCCTGAAGTTCAACCTTTACAGGAGTTCCCGCCTCGTCACAGATCAATTCGGTGACCAGAAAATGCTTTTCCCGATTGACTGGCATGCAGGCCGTCCATTTGGAGAGCTTCAACTTACGGGGATTGAATGTGTTCACGTGTTCTCCAAAAAAAGCAGGAAACCCGAGCAGGATCATGTACAAAAATATCCAATCGTACAAGTTAACCCCGAAAATAGCGGAGGTGCTTCGATCCTGGGACTTCCCCCGGCATAATGCGGCTCTTGGCACCCGCCCATGGCTGCCGGCAAATCCCTCCTCTCTGGAAATGCCCGATGAATCCCACCGAAAGCCTCAAGGATTACAAGCGCGTGCGCACGCTGGCGATCCGTTCGTTATTCGAGATCATCGAGCAGTCCAGCGAAGGCACGGTGATTGTCGATCGTGACGCGAATATCGTCTGGATGAACGAACGCTACGCCCGTCGCTTCGGCCTGAACTCGGCGCAAGAAGCGATTGGCCGGGCGTGCGAGAGCGTGATTCCCGGCAGCCTGTTGCGCGAAGTGGTGCGCACCGGGCGCCCGATCCTGCTGGACATGCAGGACACGCCCAAGGAGCCACTGGTGGTGATGCGCCTGCCGATCCACGACAGCGCGGGCGCGGTGATCGGCGCCATCGGCTTTGCCTTGTTCGATGAATTGCGCAGCCTGTCGCCGATGCTCAAGCGCTACCTGAGCATGCAGGAAGAACTGGCCTCCACCCGCTCATTGCTACGGGCGCGGCAAACCAAGTACAACTTCGCCCATTTCATTGGCACCAGCAGCGCCGGCCTTGAGGTCAAGCGCCGTGCCCGACGTAGCGCCAGCGCCGATTCGCCGGTGCTGCTGCTCGGCGAAACCGGCACCGGCAAGGAACTGCTGGCCCAGGCCATCCACAGCGCTTCGCCGCGGGCGCACAAGGCGTTCGTCAGCATCAACAGCGCGGCGATTCCTGAATCGCTGCTGGAGGCCGAGTTCTTCGGCACCGCCCCGGGGGCCTTTACCGGGGCCGACCGCAAGGGCCGTGCCGGCAAACTGCAGATTGCCCAGGGCGGCACGCTGTTCCTCGACGAGATCGGCGACATGCCGCTGCCGCTGCAAAGCAAACTGCTGCGGGTGCTCCAGGAAAAAGAGTACGAACCGGTGGGCTCCAATGAGGTGCTGCAAAGCGACGTGCGAATCATCGCCGCCACCTCCATGGACCTGGAAGCGGCGATCAAGCGCGGAGAGTTCCGCGCCGACCTGTATTACCGCCTCAACGTGCTGCCGATCCGGGTCCCGCCCTTGCGCGAACGCCTGGATGACCTGCCAGCCCTGGGCGAGGCGATCCTGGAAGAGTTGCGCAGCCAGCACGAACTGAACCCCGCCGCCCTCGACCTGCTGCGGCAACACGCCTGGCCGGGCAACATCCGCGAGCTGCGCAATGTGCTGGAACGGGCTGCGCTGCTCAGCGATGACCTGGTACTCACGGCAGCGGACATCCGCGCGGCCATCGGCACCTTCATGCCGGTAACGCGCCCAGCGGACGTGAGCTTCGAACCCCTGCCCCAGGAAACCTTCAGCCAGGCCCGGGCGCGCTTCGACCGACAATTGATCGAAACCACCCTCGCGCAATGCAGCGGCAAGGTGGTGGAAGCGGCCGAGCGGTTGGGGCTGGGGAGGTCGACGTTGTACAAGAAGATGGCGGCGTTAGGGATTGCCGAGTCTCAATAAAGAGACTTAATTCTCAAAATATAGACTTTCTGTTTTGGAGCGCTTTGCGCTCATCGCGAGCAAGCTCGCTCCCACAGGTTATGGGGTTCTCTTGAACTACGCGCCCAACTGTGGGAGCGAGCTTGCTCGCGATGAGGCCAGCCCACCCCATAAAAATCTCCAAACAGAGACAAAACTCTTGCTTCCCCCCCACAAAATCAAACAATTTCCTTATATTTCAGCCAGTTACACACTTGGCACAAAACTCGCTAAAGCCCCTCCATAGCGTCACCACAACAATAACAATCCAGGAGACACACCATGAGTGTGATCATTGCCTTGGCAGCCCTCGCGCTGCTGATGGTCGCCGCCTACCGTGGCTACAGCGTTATCCTCTTTGCCCCCATCGCCGCCCTCGGTGCCGTCCTGCTCACCGACCCTTCCGCCGTCGCCCCCGCATTCACCGGGGTGTTCATGGAGAAAATGGTCGGCTTCATCAAACTGTATTTCCCGGTGTTCCTGCTCGGCGCGGTGTTCGGCAAGCTGATCGAGCTGTCGGGGTTCTCTCGCTCCATCGTCGCCGCGGCGATTCGCTTGCTGGGAACGCGCCAGGCCATGCTGGTGATCGTGCTGGTCTGCGCCTTGCTGACCTATGGCGGCGTGTCGCTGTTTGTCGTGGTGTTCGCGGTGTACCCGTTCGCCGCCGAGATGTTCCGCCAGAGCAATATCCCCAAGCGCCTGATCCCGGCCACCATCGCCCTCGGTGCGTTCTCCTTCACCATGGACGCCCTGCCCGGCACGCCGCAGATCCAGAACATCATCCCCAGCACATTCTTCAACACCACCGCCTGGGCCGCACCGTGGCTGGGGGTGATCGGTACGCTCTTCGTGTTCAGCCTCGGCATGCTGTTTTTGCAACGCCAGCGCAACAAGGCCCAGCGTGCGGGCGAAGGCTACGGCACCGAGTTGCGCAACGAGCCGGAAACCGCTGAAGACATCAAGCTGCCGAACCCGTGGATCGCCGTTTCGCCACTGCTGGCGGTGGGCATCATGAATCTGCTGTTCACCCAGTGGATTCCACAGTGGTACGGCAAGACCCACAGCCTGGCGCTGCCGGGCATGGCGACACCGGTGACCAGCGACATCGCCAAGCTCACCGCGATCTGGGCGGTGCAAGCGGCGTTGCTGGTGGGCATCATCATGGTCTTGCTGTTCGGCTTCCGGGCCATTCGCAGCAAATTGGCCGAAGGCAGTAAGAGCGCCGTGGGCGGTGCGTTGCTGGCGGCGATGAACACCGCTTCGGAATACGGCTTCGGCGCGGTCATCGCGTCCTTGCCGGGCTTCCTGGTGCTGGCCGACTGGCTCAAGAACATTCCCAACCCACTGGTCAACGAAGCGGTGACGGTCACGCTGCTGGCGGGTATCACCGGCTCCGCCTCGGGTGGCATGAGCATCGCCTTGGCGGCGATGTCCGAAAGCTTCATCAACGCCGCCCACGCCGCCAACATTCCCTTGGAAGTACTGCACCGGGTGGCCGCCATGGCCAGCGGCGGCATGGACACCCTGCCCCACAACGGCGCGGTGATTACCCTGCTGGCGGTGACCGGGCTGACCCACCGCGAAGCCTACAAAGACATTTTCTGCATTACGCTGATCAAGACCCTCGCGGTGTTCTTCGTGATCGCTGTGTTCTACGCCACTGGCATTGTGTGAGGTTCCCATGACAACTGCTCTTTCGGGCAAGACCGCCCTGGTCACCGGTTCTACCAGCGGCATCGGCCTGGGCATCGCCCTGAGCCTGGCCAAGGCCGGCGCCAACCTGATCCTCAACGGCTTCGGCGATGCCTCGGCAGTGATCGCCCAGGTCAAACAATTCGGCGGCAAGGTCGGTCATCATCCGGCCGATGTCAGCGACCCGGCGCAAATCGCCGACATGCTCGCCTACGCCGAGCGCGAATTCGGCGGCGTGGACATCCTGGTGAACAACGCCGGGATCCAGCACGTGGCCGCCGTGGAGGATTTTCCGGTGGAACGCTGGGACTCGATCATCGCCATCAACCTGTCCTCGGTGTTCCACGCCACCCGCCTGAGCCTGCCGGGCATGCGGGCCAAGGGCTGGGGCCGGATCGTCAACATTGCCTCGGTGCATGGCCAGGTCGGCTCGGTGGGCAAGGCGGCGTATGTCGCGGCCAAGCATGGGGTGATCGGCCTGACCAAGGTGGTCGGCCTGGAGACCGCCACCAGCAACGTGACCTGCAACGCCATCTGCCCGGGCTGGGTGCTGACGCCACTGGTGCAAAAACAGATCGACGACCGCATTGCCGCCGGCGTTGACCCGCAACAGGCGCAGCATGATCTGTTGGCCGAGAAACAACCGTCCCTGGAGTTCGTCACTCCGCCGCAACTGGGGGAACTGGTGCTGTTCCTGTGCAGCGAAGCCGGCAGCCAGGTGCGGGGCGCGGCGTGGAATATCGATGGTGGGTGGTTGGCTCAGTAAGGTCCTGCGACTCCTTGTGACGAGGAGATTTATCCCCGCTGGGGCATACCCTGTAGGCGCTGGCGAAGCCTGCGATCTTTCAATCTTTCGCTCGAGACTCAACGGGCAGTGGAAAGATCGCAGCCTCGTTGCACTCGTCAGCTCCTACCCCCCAACGGGGATAAATCCCCTCGCCACAGGATTGGGTCGCCCTATAGTGTGTACATAAGAAAACAAGAGGCCCCCCATGTCCGACCTCCTCTGGCAACCCAGCCCCGAACGCATCGCCCAGTCGCGCATGAATGCCTTTCGCCAGTTCGTCAACACGCGGCATCACCTGCAACTGAACGACTACCCCGCCCTGTACGCCTGGAGCATCGACCAGCGCGAGGCCTTCTGGCAGGCCATCGTTGACTTCTTCGAGATCCACTTTCACCACGCTCCCGACGCGGTACTGGTGGAAGGTGCGCAAATGCCCAGTGCCCAGTGGTTCCCTGGCGCCACGCTAAACTTCGCCGAACACCTGCTGCGTCGCCGCGACGAAGCTGTAGCGGTGATCGCCATCGATGAAAACGGCGGCCAGGAACAACTGACCTGGGCCGAACTCGCCGCCCATGTCGCCGGCCTGCAGAAAAGCCTGCAAGCCGCTGGCGTCACCCGGGGCGATCGGGTCGCCGCCTGCATGCCCAACACCTGGCAGACGTTGGTGGGCATGCTCGCCAGCACCAGCCTGGGCGCCATCTGGTCATGCTCGTCACCGGACTTCGGCACCCAGGGCGTCATCGACCGGTTCGGCCAGATCGAGCCCAAGGTGCTGATCACCTGCGCTGGTTATCGCTACGCCGGCAAGGTCATCGACCAGCGGGCCAAGGTCAATGAAATCCTCGAACGGCTGCCGTCGCTGCAACAACTGATCGTGTTGCCTTATGCCCAGCCTGGCGCCCGTCTCGAGGACTTCAAGACCCCGGCCGCGGTCGCATTGTGGAACGACTTCTATCAACGCGGTGGCGAACCGGAATTCGTCAGCGTGCCGTTCGACCACCCGCTGTACATCCTGTACTCCAGCGGCACCACCGGCGTGCCGAAGTGCATCGTCCACGGCACCGGTGGCGTGCTGCTGCAACACGTCAAGGAACATGGCCTGCACGTCGACCTCGGCCCCGAGGACCGACTGTTCTACTACACGACCTGCGGCTGGATGATGTGGAACTGGCTGGTGTCGGCCCTCGCCGTGGGTAGCGCGGTGGTGCTCTACGATGGCTCGCCGTTCCACCCCGGCCCCGAGCGCTTGCTGGACCTGATCGACCAGCAGCGCATCAGCGTCTTCGGCACCAGCCCCAAATTCCTCGCCGCCCTGGAAAGCGAGGGCCTCAAGCCCCGGCGGACGCACCGCCTGGACAGCCTGAAAACCCTCCTTTCCACCGGTTCGGCGCTGGCTCCCCATAGCTACGACTACGTCTACCGGGACATCAAGCCCGACGTCTGCCTGGCCTCGATGTCCGGCGGCACCGACATTGTGTCCTGCTTCGTCAACGGCAACCCACTGTCGCCGGTGCGCCGGGGCGAAATGCAGGGCAAGAGCCTGGGCATGGCCGTGCAGGTCTGGAACGAGGCCGGCAACCCGGTCATCGGGGAAAAAGGCGAGCTGGTGTGCACCCGGCATTTCCCGGCGATGCCCATTGGTTTATGGAACGACCCTCGGCAGGAAAAACTTCGCGCGTCCTACTTCGCCCAGTTTCCTGGGGTGTGGGCCCAAGGCGACTACGCCGAGGAACTGCCCCACGGTGGCCTGTTGATCCATGGGCGCTCCGACGCCGTGCTCAACCCTGGCGGCGTGCGCATCGGCACAGCGGAAATCTATCGGCAGGTGGAAAAGGTCGAGCAGGTGCTGGACAGCGTCGCCATCGGCCAGCAATGGCAGGGGGACGTGCGGGTTGTGCTGTTTGTGCGCTTGCGGGACGGCGTGCGACTGGATGAGGCCTTGGAGCAGCAGATCCGCCAGGTCATCCGGGCCAACACCACGCCAAGGCATGTGCCGGCGAAAATTGTGGCGGTGACGGACATTCCCCGGACTATCAGCGGCAAAGTCGTCGAGTTGGCAGTGCGCAATGTGGTGCATGGGCAGCCGGTCAAGAACACCGATGCACTGGCCAATCCCGAAGCACTGGAGCAATTTCGCGATCGCCCTGAACTGACGGCCTGAGTTCGTTGGCCCGGCGTTGCCATCGCACATAACACCCATTAATACCGCCTCATGCACGAGCAAATATCACCGCGCATTTAAAAAATCATAAATTGTTTCAACTTGTGCCGCAGAAATATTTAAAAAATGGTGCAAAGGAGATACTCGAAGGAAATATAGCCACCCACCAGACAAACCCATATAAAAACAAACCCTTTAGAAAAAGAAAGCACCCACTGAGCACTTGACAGCTTCACCGGATGACAAGCGAAACTGAATTTTCCCACAATAAAAAACTTGATCAGACCAACACCTACCAACCCCCATACATGGGAAATATCCGGTTAAAGATTGCGCCCACTTAAAAGCTTTACGGATAGCAAAACAAGCCTATAGACTTTAAAGAATAAAGCCAATCGCGAAAGCGCACCCCAACTTAAATTTCATTCAAGCAACCCAGCGTAGAGTCCAACTCATGAACCATCGATATTTTGGTGACGCCCTCATAAGCAAATATGAGGACGTCACCATTATCTTTCCTGACGACAGTACTTATGAGAAGACCAGGCAAGTCTATAACAGGATGCACGACCTTTATCCGTCAATGATTATTCAAACCCTGAACCGAGCAGCATTAAAGGAGATCGTCAGCTTTGTCACGGCCAATGGGATAGAACTCGCTATCAGGGGGGGCGGGCACCACATTGCAGGCTTCGGCTCCACGCAGGGAGGCATACTGCTCGACTTCTCACCTTTCAACGATATCGTGATTGATGGAAACTATAAAGTTGCCCGCGTCCAGCCGGGGGCACGCTTAAAGGATGTGGATAACGCACTTTGCCAACATGGGTACGTCATACCTACCGGCACGGTGAGTGATACAGGTATTGCTGGATTGACGCTGGGCGGTGGTATTGGCTGGCTACTGGGAAAGTACGGCTATACCTGTGAGAATCTTGTAGGCGCAGATGTACTTTTGGCTACAGGGGCTCTCATAAGGGCCGAAGATCCGGGGCATGAGGATTTGTTGTGGGCGTTGCGCGGCGGAGGCGGAAATTTTGGTATCGTGCTTGAATTCAGGTACAAGCTATCGAGACTGCCTTCCGTTTATTGTGGCACCCTGGAATTCACTGGAAATGATGTCGAAGCCGCATTGAGCGACCTGTTTAAATATCTGGACAATCACTGCCCGTCCAACTTGGTTGTCGCTCCGATTCTTCATCGCCATAAAAACTCAATGGAGTGCATGCTCTCCATCGATTTCTGTTTAAGCGACTCAATCGATTACTCAGAAATCAAAAATCTCGAAGAATGCTTGAGCCAGACTATCAAGCACACTTATCTGACCAATGACTTTCTGACATGGCAATCATGGTCTGATGAGCGTTTTGCTCAACCGATGAGAGGCTACTGGAAATCAGTGTGCCCCGAAATCATGGGAGAGAACATTTCGCATTTGTTAACAGATTGGCAAAAAAAAATCCCAGGACCTAACTGCAGTGTGATGATAGAACATCTGAACCCATCCAGAAGAGAAAAATCAGGCGTGGAGTCAGCACTTTCGATAAAAACAATGAACTATGGAATTTTATTTTCTGCTCGCTGGACGTCCTCATGCGATGACGCCAAATACGTGAGCTGGGTCAAAAGCGCCGCGAGCTCGATAACTGACGCTGCGAGAGCACTTTCATACTCAAATTACACGCTCGATGAAGAAGACACCCAGCCCTCAGTATTTTCGAATAGCGACAACAGACTATCTTTCACAAAGAAAAAATATGATCCACTGAACGTGTTCCGCCGCAACCACAACATTACAAAAAAATAAACTACACCCTCCAAACTTTGCCCAGCTGATCCATTCATTCAGCACCTCCCTATAAAACCAAAAAATCTCGACATAAAGAGCACAACCATGTGTGGAATACTCGCTGTATACTCCCCAGCCGCCGACATCCAGTCCGCACACATAGATAAAGCACTTGCAGAACTAAATCATCGCGGTCCTGATTTCAGAAACCGCTATATATCACCCGATAGAAAAGTCGCCTTGGGACATACGTTACTGGCGATTGCCGACGCACCTGAAAACAGTCAGCAACCGATTGAATTCGAGCATCTTCGGATGACCTACAATGGTGAAATATATAATGTTGCGCACGTCAGACAGGCCCTGCGATCGAAAGGTGCAACCCTCACCACCACCTCTGATAGCGAAGCACTGATCAAGGCCGCGTACTATTTCGGATTGGGATATCTGAGCAATATCACAGGCTGTTACGCGTTCGTCATCCATGACAGTAAACTGAACAAGGTTTTTTTTGGACGCGACCCCTATGGAGAGAAGCAACTGGTCTGGACGACAACCCCTGCCGGGCTGCTGGCCATTAGCTCGGAATCCAAGGCACTGAAACATATTCCAGGGGTCGCACTTAACACCAACACCACGCGCATTTGGCAAGACTTCATTTTCGGATTTTACTCCCCTCGCAGTGAAACGTACTTTGACAACGTGCACAATGCGGAGCCAGGTACGATTTATGCTGTTGATCACAACGGCAATGTCCGTGAACATCTAAAAATCAAATCGACATCAGCCGTCTGCTACACAGATGAGAACCTGCATATGGCATTGGCGAATGCGGTTAAAAGCCAGATCCCTGACAGGTTTTCGCCTGCTGCCATCTTATCGGGTGGATTGGACAGTAGCATCATCACGACGCTGCTCGACAAAGGTTCCTCCAGCCTTCAAGCATTCACGGCCTATTACCAAGGCACCGAAAGCGAAGACTTCAGCAGCGCAAAAAAATTGACGAGCATATTAAAACATACAACTTTACAGCCTATCTGCGTATCAAGCGATGACGGAAACCATTTATTCTCTAAGGTCACACATTTTTTGGAGGAGCCCTTACTAGATCAAGTCTATATTTCTCAATACTTGCTTTACAAAGCAGTGTCCGAAAAAGGTCTTCGAGTTGCTCTTAATGGTCAAGGTGCAGACGAGTTCTGGTGCGGCTACAACCAGCATTACGACTTCCCAATGCAAAGTGAAGCGATACAAAAACACCGGTGGCATGACTTCTACTTCAAGAAAGCTATCGAGTCAGGGCTCGGACTGCTTCTTACCGAGTCGGAAATTAAAACGCTTATTGAAGAGCATTTGCCTGACACATCGGGGAAAGAACCGCTAGAAGTGCTGACTCAATTTTCAATAGAGAACCATCTTCGAGCAATGCTCTGCCATGAAGACAGGCTTTCGATGGCCTCCTCCGTCGAGGTCCGTCTTCCCTTCCTGGACAGACATGTCATTAGTCTGGCGTTAAGTCTGGCTGCAAAGGACAAAATAGTTGATGGCGTAGAGAAAATGCCCCTGCGCAGGGCATTCACCAACGTGCTGCCTCGTGAAATAGCCCAACGACGCAAATTGGCGTTTCCTGACGCGCCTGAAAAAAACTACACGCACATCCTGACATCACACAGCAACCAAGAGCGTTTCAACGGATTTTTCTCCCAGGCTGACTTCAAGAAGTTCCAGTCGCAAGGAAAAAGCCTATGGATGCTATTTGGGGTAAATGCGTTTCATAACTCGTTCAGTCATTAACCCTGCACCTCCAATATCCAACAACGCACGGATGAAGCGCTTATCAGTCCATCAAGCCCCATTCGCCCGACGGCGCTTGGGGCTGCGGTGATGCTTCGGCGTGCAATTTCAACTGCAGCCGCAGGTTGTTCACCGAGTCCGCGTGCTTCAGTGCTTCCTCCTCTTCAATCACGCCCTCGACGACCAGCGCGTAAAGCGCGTAGTCGAACGTTTGCATCCCCTGCTCCACGGACCTTTCCATAATCCCCTTGAGTTCAGAAAACTGATTGCTCCTGATCAGGTCGGCCACCGTCGGCGAACCCAGCATGACCTCCACCGCCGCCCGCCGCTGGCCGGTACGGGTGCGCACCAGGCGTTGGGAAACGAACGCCTTGAGGTTGTTGCCCAGGTCGTTCAACAATTGCGGCCGGCGCTCTTCCGGGAAGAAATTGATCACCCGGTCCAGGGCCTGGTTGGCGTTATGGGCATGCAAGGTGGAAATCACCAAGTGCCCGGTGTCGGCAAACGCCAGGGCATGCTCCATGGTTTCCCGATCACGGATTTCGCCGATCAGCACTACGTCTGGCGCCTGGCGCAAAGTGTTTTTCAGGGCCGCATGAAAACTGCGGGTGTCGACACCGACTTCCCGTTGGTTGATGATGGATTTCTTGTGCCGATGGATATACTCCACCGGGTCCTCGATGGTGATGATGTGACCGCTGCTGTTGCGATTACGGTAATCGATCAGCGCCGCCAGGGAAGTCGACTTGCCCGAACCTGTCGCGCCGACGAACAGCATCAACCCCTGTTTCTGCATGATGCTGTCCAACAGCACCCGGGGCAGTTTCAGGTCTTCGAAACGCGGGATGTCCAGCTTGACGTTGCGGATCACCATGGACACGTCATTGCGCTGCCTGAAGACATTGACCCGGAACCGCCCGACGCCGGCCAGGGAAATCGCCAGGTTCATTTCCAGTTCCCGATCGAACTCAAGGCGCTGTTCGGCGTCCATCAAAGACTCGGCGAGCCGGGCAATGTCGCCGACCTTGAAGGCCTCGTGACCCAGGGGCTTGAGCACGCCCTCGAAACGCGCGCACGGCGGCGCCCCCGTAGACATGTAAAGGTCGGAACCATTCTGGCTCGCCAGGATTCGCAACAACGGATCGATTTCCATGGACTGAAACTTCCGCGAGACATCAATGAAACAAGTTGAGCCGAACATGAAACCCTTCAGACCCGCCCGCACTTACTTTCCTCAAAGGATAGTAGACGCCGTGGTACAGACACGACAGCCAGGGATCGCGTGATGAACGCGACACCCGCCGGCAGCGATGCCCAGCGCCTGGTCAGCCAGGTGGACTGGGCCCAGACCCCATTGGGCACTGCCCGGAACTGGCCCCAGAGCCTGCGCACCGCCGTGGACATCATGCTCCATTCGCCAATGCCGATGGCCTTGCTGTGGGGCGCGCAGCTGACCCACCTCTACAACGACGCCTTCGGTCGACTGACCGGTGACAAGCACCCCCGGGCGTTCGGCCAGCCGACCCATGCAGCATGGCCCGAACTCAAAGGGACGACCGAAGGGATTTACCACCGCGTATTGCAAGGCCAGACGCACACCTGCCGCGATCAGCGCTGGCGCGTGCCCTTCGCCGGTCGCCTCTGCGATGTCTGGCTGGACCTGACCTACAGCCCGGTGCATGACGAAAGCGGCAGCGTCGCCGGCATCCTGATCACCGCCATCGAGACCAGCGAACGCCGCCGCCTGGCCATGGAATTCGAACGGCGCTCCGAGGCCAGCCTCAAGGCCCAGCACGAAAGCGAAGAGCGCCTGCAACTGGCCCTGGCCGCCGCCGACGCGCTGGGCACCTGGGATTGGGACATCAGCGAAGACCGCTTCATCGCCGACGCGCATTTCGCCCTGCTGCATGGCGTCGACCCGAACCTGTCGCGCCAGTTGCCCATCAGCGCCTACCTCGAAGGCGTGCATCCCGAGGACCGGGCGATGGTTGCCCGCAGCATCAAGCACTGCATCACCCATGGCACCGAATACGCCGAAGAGTACCGGCTGTTGCAGCCCAACGATGAATTACGCTGGGTGTACGTGCGCGGCCGTTGCTACAAGGACCGCCACGGCCGGCCCAAGCGTTTTCTGGGCGCGGCCCTGGACCTGACCGAACGCAAGCGCACCGAGCAAGCCCTGCGCCAGAGCCAGACCGAGCTGCAGTTGATCATCAACGCCATGCCGATCCTCATCAGCTACGTGGACCGCGAAGAGCGCTTCCGGCTGAACAACAGCGCCTACCTGGACTGGTACGGCCTGACCCCGCAAGAGCTCTACGGCAAGACCATCCGCGAAGTGCTCGGCGAAGAGGCCTATGCCGCCCGCGCCCAACAGATCGCCGATGCCCTGGCCGGCAGACCGTGCAGCTTCACCTTGCAGATGGACCATCGCGACGGTCGCCCGCGCCATGCACTGATCAACTACTTGCCTCGCCACGGGACGGACGGGGCGGTGAACGGTTTCTACATCTTCGTGATCGACGAGACCGAGAGCCGGAAAACCGAGGAAGCCCTGCGCAACCTCAACGAAACGCTGGAGGAGCGGGTCATCGCCCGGACCCGGCAACTGGCCGAAGCCAACCACCGCCTGCAAAGCGAGATGTTCGAACGCGAGCGCGCCGAAGAAGCCCTGCGCCATGCGCAGAAAATGGAGGCCGTGGGCCAACTCACCGGCGGCATTGCCCATGACTTCAACAACATGCTCACCGGCATCCTCGGCAGCCTCGACCTGATGCAACGCTACATCGCCGCCGGCCGCACCGCCGAGATCGGGCGCTTCACCGAAGCGGCGGTGTCCTCGGCCAACCGCGCCGCGGCCCTGACCCATCGGCTGCTGGCGTTTTCCCGCCGCCAGTCCCTGGACCGCAAGCCGCTGGACGCCAACGAGCTGGTGCGCTCGCTCGAAGACCTGCTGAGCCGGACCACCGGCGATCACATTGTGCTACGACTGCAACTGACCCATGAGCTGTGGCCGGTCAGCACCGATGCCAGCCAGTTGGAAAACGCTCTGCTCAACCTGGTGATCAACGCCCGCGATGCCATGCCCGACGGCGGCGAATTGATCGTCGAAACCGCCAACGTCTATCTGGACGGCACTGACATCAACACCCTCGAACCGGTCAAGGCCGGCGACTACGTGATGATCGCGGTCAGCGACAACGGCAGCGGCATGACCCCCGCCGTGCTGGCCAAGGCCTTCGACCCGTTCTTCACCACCAAGCCCATCGGCCAGGGCACCGGCCTGGGCTTGTCGATGATCTACGGGTTTGCCCAACAGTCGGGGGGACACCTCAACCTGGACAGCGTGCCAGGCCAGGGCACGCGCGTGCAGTTGTACCTGCCGCGCCTGCACGTCGCGCCGGCCCAACAACCCGCCACGGCGGAGACGGTCGACGTACCGCCGGCCATCGCCGGGGAAACCGTGTTGCTGGTGGAAGATGAACCGGCGGTGCGCATGCTGGTGCTCGACCTGTTGAAGACCTTGGGCTACACCGCCCTGGAGGCCCAGGACGCCATGACGGCCCTGCCCCTGCTGGAATCGGAGCAACGCATCGACCTGTTGGTGACCGACGTCGGGCTGCCGGGCATGAATGGCCGGCAACTGGCGGAAATCGGCCGCCAGCACCGCCCGGGGCTGAAAGTGCTGTTCATGACCGGTTACGCGCAGAAAGCCGCCGAGCGCCAGGGGTTCCTCGACCAGGGCATGGACATGGTCGCCAAGCCCTTCACCCTCGATCTGCTGGCCAACAAGATTCGGACGATGATCAACCATGACAGCTGACTTGAGGCATAATCGCCGCCCCGTCGCACCGTTCAGGTCACCGCTGCAATGAAAGCCCAAGCCCGCCATATCCTGGTGAAAACCGCCGAAGAAGCCGAACAGCTCAAGCAACGCATCGCCAAGGGCGAAGCCTTCGATGTGCTGGCCAAGAAATACTCCACCTGCCCCTCGGGCAAACGCGGCGGCGACCTGGGCGAAGTGCGGCCAGGGCAGATGGTCGGTGCGATCGATGCGGTGATCTTCAAGAAGCCCTTGCGGGTGGTGCATGGGCCGATCAAGAGCAAGTTCGGCTATCACCTGGTGCAGGTGTTCTACCGGGATTGAAACTGAGCCTGGCGCTTGTGGGAGCGAGCTTGCTCGCGATGGCGGCGACACAGTCAATATCTCTGCAAGCTGACCCACCGCTATCGCGAGCAAGCTCGCTTGTATGTTTAGACTTGAAGGGGTGGGCGGGACTAAAAGCTCGATTCCGACTCTAGCCAGTACGGACCGTGGGAGACTTCTCGTCCCGCCCTTTC